>NZ_SFBZ01000213.1:0-8255 GCF_007095495.1 Microcystis sp. M_QC_C_20170808_M9Col
ATGGCTCTGGAGTCAACAATTAGGCTTATATTTGGGTTTATCTGCCAATAAATTGCGCTATTTTACCCCCGAAGGGGAATTAGTACCCACTCCCGCAGAAGCGGCACAACAGGCAGAAACCCAAGTTGAACAGGAAAGGCAGAAATCCGCAAAATTAGCGGCTAAACTGCGGGAATTGGGCATAAATCCCGATGAAAATCTCTAATCTCCCCCTTTCAACCCTTGCACTTAATTAGATAACCACATCGTTGCTCACCTTGATTGATCCAGTGAGTCCGTTCGATCGTACAATCGGGCAGCAGCAGCGCAAACATTTCTAATTCATGGCCACAGATACTGGGATAAGAACCAGCCACCTCAGCAATAGCGCAATGATGCTCGGCCAGGACATAACTATTTTCTGCTTCCAGTGCCACTAATTCTGCCATATAACCCTCCTCTTGGCGAATTTCCAGCAATTTTCTCATTCTTTCCCCTAAAGACCCCTTCCCGAGGCGCAATTGATATTCTGCCGCTTTGCGTTGCCACTGTTTTTTGAGAATTTCCCCCACCTGTTGCTCTCCCACCGTCTCCACGAGAGTATTGAGGAAAGAAACGGCGAAATTATCGTAATTATGGGGAAAACGGCCACGACCTTGACGACTGAGACGATAAATGTGCTGAGGCCGTCCTATCTTATTTTGTACGGCAAAATATTCGATCAGTCCTTCCTCCTCCAAATCCTTAAGATGGCGGCGCGTCGCTTGCGGACTAATACTTAACTCCTCAGCCAAGTCTTGGGCGGTAGATTGACCGTTTTTGAGCAAATATTGCAGAATATCGTCTTTCGTCGAGGCGGGTTGAGTCGTGGTCATGATACCAAAAACAGAGGCTTTAGCGTACAATTGCTGAGAGTCAAGAAGCGGCCAATTACCCCTACAGAGTAACCTGAATAACAGAGGTTTACCAGCATCCTCTGAAATTTTCCGTGACTTTGACAACAGCTTTGTTGTTAATCTATTATATAATCAATTTAAACAACTTTATTGTTGTTTAACTGCCTCCCCTGCCTACCGCGTAGAGAGAACACTAACCCCCATGAGTGCAACCACCGTTAAAAATCTCGTTAACCAACCCTACAAGTACGGTTTCATCACCGATATTGAATCGGAAACCATCCCCCGCGGTTTAAATGAGGAGATTATTCGCCTAATTTCAGCGAAAAAGAAGGAACCGGAATTCATGCTCGATTTTCGTCTCCGGGCCTACCATCAATGGCAAAAGATGACCGAACCCAGTTGGCCGCACGTTTCCTATCCTGCCATTGATTATCAAAATATTATCTACTACTCTGCACCCAAACAGAAAAAAGAAAAACTCAACAGTCTTGAAGAAGTTGACCCCACTTTAATCGAAACCTTTGAAAAATTAGGCATTCCCCTTTCGGAACAAAAACGCCTTTCTAACGTCGCTGTCGATGCTATCTTTGACAGCGTTTCTATCGCCACAACTTTTAAAGAAAAACTAGCAGAACAGGGGGTTATTTTCTGTTCTATTTCGGAAGCTTTACAGGAACATCCCGACTTGGTGCAGAAATATCTCGGTACTGTGGTTCCCGTGGGTGATAATTATTTTGCCGCTCTTAATTCTGCCGTTTTTAGCGATGGTTCCTTTGTTTTTATACCCAAAGGTGTCGTCTGTCCTATGGAATTGTCCACCTATTTTCGGATTAATAACGGTGAGACGGGACAATTTGAAAGAACTTTAATTGTCGCTGAAGAAGGGGCATCGGTAAGTTATTTAGAAGGTTGCACTGCTCCGATGTACGATAGTAATCAACTTCATGCCGCCGTCGTGGAATTAGTCGCCCTCGATAATGCGGATATTAAATATTCGACGGTACAAAATTGGTACGCTGGCGATGCCAATGGGAAGGGAGGTATTTACAATTTCGTCACTAAACGGGGTCTGTGTAAAGGAGTTAATTCTAAGATTTCTTGGACGCAGGTGGAAACTGGTTCGGCAATTACTTGGAAGTATCCCAGTTGTGTCTTAGTCGGCGATAATTCCGTCGGGGAATTCTACTCAATTGCCCTAACTAATAACAAACAACAGGCCGATACAGGTACGAAAATGATTCACATTGGCCGCAACACCAAGAGTACCATTATTTCTAAGGGAATTTCTGCGGGTAACTCCCAAAATAGTTATCGCGGTTTAGTGAAAATGGGACCGAAAGCCAAGGGAGCAAGAAATTACTCCCAGTGTGATTCTATGCTGATTGGAGATAATGCTGAAGCTAACACCTTTCCCTATATTCAGGTGGATAACAACAGTGCTAAAGTAGAACACGAAGCTTCTACTTCTAAAATCGGTGAAGACCAATTATTCTACTTCGCACAACGGGGTATTTCCGAAGAAGATGCTGTCTCTATGTTAGTCAGTGGTTTCTGTAAGGATGTCCTCAGTAAATTACCGATGGAATTCGCTGCTGAAGCTGATAAACTCCTCAGTCTCAAGCTAGAAGGAACCGTCGGATAATCAGTAAAGTAGGGTGGGTTAGGCGATAGCCGTAACCCACCAAAAGCTAAGTTAGGCGATAGCCGTAACCCACCAAAAGCTAAGTTAGGCGATAGCCGTAACCCACCAAAAGCTAAGACAATTTATCCATCAATTGATGATTCGCCGTCAACCACCAAAACTAATATTTTTGTTCTAGAAAAACATCTCATGAGTGAAGTAATTTTATCGGTAAAAAATCTAACCGCTAGTATTGATGGAAATCAGATTCTTAAAGGAGTTAACCTCGAAATTAAAGCAGGTGAAACCCACGCAATTATGGGGCGCAATGGCTCAGGAAAAAGCACCTTTTCAAAAGTAATCGCTGGACATCCCGATTATGAAGTAACTGGGGGAGAAATAATTTATAAAGGCGAAAACCTTTTAGACAAAGAACCCGATGAACGAGCGCTTATGGGTATCTTTCTCGCATTCCAATATCCCCTAGAAATCCCCGGCGTTAGTAACCTCGATTTTCTTCGCGTTGCCTACAATGCCCGACAAAAATATCTAGGCTCGGAAGAATTAGATAGTTTTGACTTTGAGGAATTAGTCGAGAAAAAACTAGAAGTTGTCCAGATGAATCCTAGCTTTCTTGGCAGAAGTTTAAACGAAGGTTTCTCCGGTGGTGAGAAAAAACGTAATGAAATCCTACAAATGGCTTTATTAGAACCTACTTTAGGAATTCTCGATGAAATTGACTCCGGTTTAGACATCGATGCTTTGCGAATTGTTGCCCAGGGAGTCAATCACTTAGCTACTCCCGATAACGCTTTTTTACTTATCACCCACTATCAGCGTCTGCTCAACTACATTGAACCCGATGTTATTCATGTTATGTACGATGGGCGCATTGTCACCAGTGGCGGTAAAGAATTAGCTCTCGAATTAGAAAGAACTGGCTACGATTTCCTCGACGAACAATTATTAGCCGTTAAGTAATCTAGCTATCAGTATTCAGTATTCAGTATTCAGTATTCAGTATTCAGTATTCAGTATTCAGTATTCAGTATTCAGTATTCAGTATTCAGTATTCAGTATTCAGTATTCAGTATTCAGTATTCAGTTATCAGTTATCAGTTATCAGTTATCAGTTATCAGTTATCAGTATTCAGTTATCAGTATTCAGTATTCAGTATTCAGTATTCAGTATTCAGTATTCAGTATTCAGTATTCAGTATTCAGGAGTCGGGAGATAGGGTGGTCACTGCGTGCGCGTTGCGGGGGGATTTAGGGGTTTAGGGAAATTTCAGCCAAATGCTCCACTACCCCACTACCCCACTCCCCACACCCTACACCCCACACCCCACACCCTACACCCCACACCCTACACCCTACACCCTCCAACCCCCTCTTACCAATGACAGCCATAATCACGAAACCTGAACAATCAGGAGAATTATTGTTAAAATTGTCGCGAGAAACGGTTCCCACTATCGATAACGGTAAAATTCTCGAATTAAGAGAATCGGGAGCCAGTAAAGCTCAAGAATTAGCCATTCCTGGCAGAAAAGACGAAGAATGGCAATTCACCGATTTAAGTCAACTCTGGGCGATCGATTTTCGCGCTCCCCAAACCGTTACAATCGATAAAAATGCCCTAGCTGTTTTTTTACTGCCCGAAGCCAAAAACAGCCACCTAGTCTTCGTTAACGGCATTTATCAGCCCGAATTGTCCGATATCTCCGCTTTACCCCCCGGTGTCAGCGTCAGTAATCTCGCCAATGCACAAAAAGATGTTCTTGTCAACTATCTAGGGAAAGAAAAAACACCCGAATTTTTTACCGCACTCAACCAAGCTGGACTAAGCGATGGGGCAGTAATTCACGTCACCGCTAACACCGTCGTCACAACTCCCATACATCTCCTATTTATCACCGTTGTGGAGGAAATTCCCCGCTTTTATCAGCCCCATAGCCTCATCGTGGCCGAAACAGGAGCTAGTGTCAATATTATCGAGAATTACGGGGCTTTAGCCGAATATTGCTCCGATTTACCTGTAAATTACTCTTATTTCACCAACGCTGTCACAGAAATTTACCTCGAAGCCAACGCCGAGGTCATCCATACCAGAGTACAACGGGAATCGGGAGATGGTTTTCACATCGGACGCACGATAATTGAACAAGGGCGCGATAGCCGTTACACTCTCAACGAGATAAATCTAGGAGCTAAACTCTGCCGTCATAACCTCGATATCCTGCAAAAAGGAGAACAAACTGAGACAAATCTGCACGGATTAGCCATGATTACCGGACAACAAACCGCCGATACCCACAGCGCCATCTATCTCAACCATCCCCACGGCATCGCCAACCAACTGCATAAATGTATCGTTGATGGTAGCGCTCACGCCATCTTTAATGGTAAAGTGTTTGTTCCCAAACCCGCCCAATTAACCAACGCCTCCCAGTTAAATCGGAATTTGTTAATTTCTAACAAGGCACGAGTCAACACCAAACCCGAATTACAAATTACCGCCGATAACGTCAAATGTTCCCACGGGGCAACCATTAGCCAACTGGAAGCAGATGATTTATTCTATCTGCAAAGCCGGGGCTTAAGCGCCGACACCGCCCGCAGTTTGTTAATTGATGCTTTCTCGGCCGAGATTTTAGCTAAAATTCCTCTAGAATCCCTCCGCCAAAGATTGGGGCAATGTGTCGCCTGTCGCAGTGTGGAATAACTCTACCGGGGTGGGTGTCAACCTGCCCAAAGTACCCCTCTGACTCCTGACTAAAATGACAATTATCCAAGAAAAAACCCTCGCCCAAAAAGTCCGCGCCGATTTCCCTATCCTCCATCAAACCGTACACGATAAACCCCTTATCTATCTCGATAGTGCCGCCACTTCCCAAAAACCCATTCAAGTATTAGAAACCCTGCGAAACTATTACGAAAAAGATAACGCTAATGTGCATCGGGGGGCGCATACTTTAAGTGTCCGGGCAACGGAAGCCTACGAAGGAGCCAGAGATAAGGTGGCTAGGTTTATTAATGCCGCTTCTCGTCAGGAAATTGTCTATACTCGCAACGCCACGGAAGCGATTAATTTAGTCGCCTACAGTTGGGCGTTAAATACCCTGAAAGCAGGGGATGAAATTATTCTCTCGGTTATGGAACACCACAGTAATTTAATCCCCTGGCAAATTGTCTGCCAAAAGACGGGGGCAGTGATTAAATATGTGCCATTAACCAGCGAAGAAAGCTTTGATTTAGAACAATATAAATCTTTGTTATCTGACAAAACTAAATTAGTTGCTGTCCTTCATGTTTCTAATACATTAGGCTGTATTAATCCCGTTGCCGAAATAGTCAGCCTTGCCCATCAAGTCGGGGCGAAAGTATTAATTGATGCCTGTCAAAGTGTCCCCCATTTAGCCATTGATGTGCAGGCCATAGATTGTGATTGGTTGGTGGCTAGTGGTCATAAAATGTGCGCCCCCACCGGTATTGGATTTTTGTACGGCAAAGAGGCTATTTTAGAGGCAATGCCGCCCTTTTTTGGTGGTGGCGAAATGATTGCAGAAGTCTATTTAGACCATTTTACCTGTGCGGAACTGCCCCACAAATTTGAAGCTGGAACCCCCGCTATTGGCGAAGCGATTGCTCTCGGTGCTGCGGTAGAATATTTAAGGGGTTTAGGGATGGATAATATTCATGCCTACGAAGAAGAATTAACCGCCCATTTGTTCAAAAAATTAGGAGAAATTGAGGGTTTAAGAATTTACGGGCCGCCACCTAGTTTAACAGGCCAAGGTCGGGCTAGTTTAGCCGCCTTTAATGTGGAAGGGATTCATGCTAGTGATTTAGCTACTTTATTAGACCACGAAGGGATCGCTATTCGCTCCGGTCATCACTGTACCCAACCTCTACACCGCCTTTTTGATGCTTCCGGCAGCGCGCGGGCAAGTCTATATTTTTATAATACCCGCGAAGAAATTGATAGCTTTATTGTCGCTTTACAGGAAACTATTGATTTCTTTGCCAATTGTTTTTCTTAGGGGGATTTCTGGCCCCTTTCCTGTTCTTAAAGAGTGAAGGAAGTTACTTATTATTATCAAGGAATTTGTCCCGAAACGGGCGAGTTATTGCGCTTGCCCCGCACTCTTTTGGCTGAAAAAATTGCCCAAGATTTGATGACAACTATCACCAATCCTCAAGGTAAAATGTATGGAATTTTGTTAGGAGAAAATGCTGCTGGCGAAATAGAAGTTTTAAAAGCTTTTTCTGGACAGGGAGAAGCTGCTGGCTGGGTTCCGTCCCTAGTGGGGAGAGAAAAAATTATTCGGGAAGAAAAGCGAGTTTTGCAACTTTTAGAAACAATTAAACAGGAAATTATTACCCTACAATCAATTCCCGAACATAATTTATATCGACTCAATCAAGCAAATTTTGAGCGTAAAATACAAGCTTTACAGCAACAACATCAAAACCATAAACAGGAACGAGATAGGTTAAGAAATTTAGGAGATTTAAACCCAGAAGAATTAGAAAAATTAAATAATATCAGTCGTCAGGAAAAAAGAGAAAGAAAGCAATTAAAACAGGAACAAAAACAAGTTTTAAAACCCTTAATTGAGAAAATAAACTTAGCCAATCAGAGAATTATTGAACTTAAGCAACAGCGTAGGAACCTCTCCAAACAGTTACAGGAATTGCTGTATCAATCCTACTGTTTAAACAACTTTTCTGGACAATCTCTCTCCTTAGCTAAATTGATGGGCAGTAATTTGTTACCGACGGGAACAGGGGAATGTTGCGCCCCGAAATTATTAAATTATGCCGCCATGAAAGGATTAAAACCTGTCGCCATGGCCGAATTTTGGTGGGGAGAATCGAATCGAGATAGAAAACAGGGAGAATTTTATGGTGCTTGTCAAGAAAGATGTCAACCTCTCATGGGTTTTTTACTCTCTGGTTTACGTTCGTCCCTAGAAATTATCTACGAAGACGAGGGAATAATTGTTATTAATAAACCTGCGGGATTATTATCGGTAGCAGGACGTTATCAAGATAGTCAAGATGCTGTGGTCAATCGGTTTCGTAGTCAGGGAAAAAATGTCATTCCAGTTCATCGTTTAGACCGAGAAACTTCTGGTATATTATTACTAGCTAAAAGTTTAGATATTTATCGTTGTTTATCCCAACAATTTCAACGGCGAGAAGTGGAGAAAATCTACGAAGCTATATTATCAGAAATTATTGAGCGAGAATCAGGCATAATTGACCTACCTCTCTGGGGAAATCCGCAAAATCGACCCTATCAAACTGTGGACTGGCAAAGGGGAAAAGCTAGTCAAACCTATTTTAAAGTTGTCGGCAAAGAAGGCAATTATTCTCGGCTAGAATTTATTCCCTACACGGGAAGAACCCATCAAATTCGTGTTCATAGTCAACAGGGATTAGGGATAGGAATTTTAGGCGATCGCTTGTACAATGGTAAGCAGTCCGACCGTTTACACCTACACGCTAAACAATTATCGTTTCGTCATCCTCAGACCGAAAATAAACTTGATCTCATCATTCCCACCCCCTTTTGAGAGCTATAATTGCTAACAGCCAAAAATTAGCTATAGTAACCCGAACTGGGGTTAAATAGGGTTTGCTGAATAAATCTAAAAACCTTGTTGGATAAGGTTTTTAGACTTTTTTTCCCTCAAAAAGTGCCGACCATTGGAGTGATTGGGGGGAAAATTCAGGTACTTTTTCCCTGA
>NZ_SFBZ01000214.1:0-4845 GCF_007095495.1 Microcystis sp. M_QC_C_20170808_M9Col
ACTTAAACTAATAAAACGGAGAGGCTATGGCTTTAGAAACTTTCGGAATTTTTGGGTTAGAAGTATGTTATCTTGGCATCTTGTATGTTGATTTAGCATAAAGGGTAACGAAGAGCCTGTTTTTCGCGGGTTATCCCCTCAGTCGGCAGAAAATGAACGTCCGGCGATTCTAGCCATTCGCGAGGATAAGGAGGGACAATTGATGATTCTCGCGCCAGATGTCCCATAATCCCGATGAGAGTCAATCGGGGAAATTATCAAAAGCGATCGTTAATAAAAAAAGTCTAAAAGTCTTACCCCACAAGGTTTTTATACTTATTCAGCCCGCCCTATCTAGGGATTGCCACCACCCACAGCGATGCCAGTACCATAAATCTGAGCATTTGTCAAGTTAATTCTCTCCATCGATGCACCTGTCACATCGGCATCATAAATCACGGCGCTGGTGAAATTGACTCCATCGAGATCAGCTTGATTGAAACTGGCATTAGTCAGAAAAGCTGCGGCCAAATTTGCGCCTTCTAGGTTAGCATCCGTCAAATCCGCGCCCTCTAAGTTAGCTTCCTCCAGATTAGCTCCCTGTAAATTCGCTTTTCTCAAATCAGCACCGATTAGATGCGCCCCCCTTAAATCTGCACCGCGGAGATCACAGCCCGGACATTCCCGCGTATTCAATAATTGTTGTACCTGTTGAGGATTTTCCGCACCGACGGGGTTAATCAGCAGTAAGGAGGCTAGGGAACCTAGGGCAATCATTAAAGTCCTTTTCATCGTTTTCGCCTCCTCTTTCGTTTTCTTCTCTACTTTTAGGATAGGAAAAAAGCGGCTAACCAACTTCCCCCGATCGGGCTAATTCTCCTGTTATCTCACTTTTACTTGCTTTTGCTAGTCGATCTCTCCTTTCATCACCGTTGCGATCGCTGCTCGGGCATTTTCCTTAAATTCCTTGACATCGACGCGACTTAATAACCAAACTGCCAGGATCATTCCCAATGCTTGCACGAGGAAAACGAAGCCATAGGCTAAAACCGGACTAGAAAAGACAACTTTACCGATATTTAAAATCGTACCGCCTAAAACCGTGGCTAATCCCCGGGCGATCGCTTGGGATAATCCCCAAGCGCCGATAAAAGTTCCTGCGGTTTCGGCGGCGGTTAAATCTAACATTAAACTGGTAGCTCCGGCGGTAATCATTCCCGAAGCTAAACCGAAAAAGAGCAAGCTTGATTTTAATAAACTTTGGTTAGCAGAAAAGCCAGCAAAAATCAAGAGAATAAAACAAATTGTTGCAAAAATACAGCCATATTTAGTGGTTTTTTGTTTACCGATGCGGGGAATGAGCATAAAACCCGTGGCAGCAATACCAAAAAGGGTTCCGGTTCCCCAAAAAGCGTTCAATTGGGTGGTTTGGGCGATACACATCCCAAAAACCTCGCCGCCAAAGGGTTCCATAATTGCATCCTGCATAAATAAACTCAAAGTCATCATCAGCAGAAAGGTGAAAAATAAACCGGTTTGCCGACTAGCGGTGAGAACTTGTAGGGCATCTTTAAAGGTAATTTGATCCTCTCTTTGCACAAGAGTGGACCGACTACTAAAACGAGAATATTTTTTTTCTACGCCAAAAGTCGCTAAAATACAGAGACCGAAAACGATAGCGGGCATAATCGCAAACACGGGGTTAATATTCGCCTGTAGTTGCGGAATATTGGCTATAGGGGCTGATTGAGTCGGATCATAGGTCAAAATATTTGTACCGCAGATATTGGGAGTATCCAGCAAACGAGAACTAACGATCGCCCCGACGACGATTCCCACCATCAGCATTGACCAAACTATACCAACTAATTGCGATCGATTATCTTCATCGGACACATCCACCAAGAGGGCGGCAAAAGGGGTGGAACTGGCGCTTAAAGCGAGTCCGTAGAGGGCGAAAATTAAGGCTAAGAGGGCAATCCAGGCGTAGGAAATGGTACTCCATCCCGAAGTTTGAATACTAAGTCCCAATTGCCAGACTACCTGCAAAGCAATAAAAGCTAAAGCGGTAAAAACTGCCGCCCCAATCCAGACATAACCGCTGCGATGATGACCAAAAATAGTTTTACCATCGGATCTTTGCCCAAACCAGATGCGTGCTGGACTAACAAACTGGTGCATAGCGATCGCAGCTGTGGCGAGAAAGGGTAAAACTTTTAACTCATCGATCATAATCCGATTGAGAACCCCCAAAGTCAGCAGGGACATAATACCTAGTCCCATTTGAAAGAGTCCTAAGCGAAACATGGTGAAAAGTCCCAGTTTTGGCAGGGGTTTTGGGGATGAGTGAGTAGAATTGGAGACATCGCTGGTAGCCATGGTTAAATCAATACAAAAAAAGCCGGTATTTAAAAATTTAACGCAGGACGAGCAGACATCTTCTGGGGATTTAAGTTTCTATCTCTGATAACCAAGTGGTCAGCTCTGTCAAGCTGGTAAAATCGAGCAGTGCTTCTCCTAAAGTTGCGAATTGTTCTAGAGATAGTTCTTGGATTTTTTGGCTTACAGTTGAGGATATTTCACCTAAACGACGGTTAAGTAGCCGTAGAATCAAAGAAACCGCTTCTGATTGTCTTCCTTTTTCTTGGATGTCCTGATCAATGACTGATTCGCCCATAATTTCTTCCCTTAATAAGTTTCTGGTGATTTCCTTACTTAATAATAACCCTGCCAGAATTGCTGTAGCAACGGCTAAATTGCTTTTTTCAGTTCTCCCCTTGATATTAAGTAGGTGGGTGGAATTAAATATAAGATGAACGTAGGTTGGGTTGAAGCATGAAACCCAACGCCAGCATGGGTTACGCTACCGCTAACCCATCCTACAAATAATTGTGCCTCCCTACTTATCAATTTTTGTGGCTACTTTGGCCAAGATTTTCCTATTGTATTATCCATTTTCCTGTAACTGTATGTTCGAGTTAATCGAGATCGCACAAAATGGAGATTTCTATGATCGTATCTTCCCCATTGTCCTCACCGATGCCAAAATCTACAACCCCAAAGACCGACTAAAATAGACTCAATACGGGGAAACCGAAAGTAAAGAACTAGAAGAAACCATGAAACAGGGAGGAATCGCCAACCTGCGAGGAATTATCGACGATCTAAATCTTTGCACCGTGATCCAGACGTCAAATCGTCAAGTGCTTACTCTGTAATGATTATAATCGATTCGATCTTTGTTTAGCGTTGAAGTTCCCTTAGGAATAAATTGGGTCTTTTTCCAGCAAACCTAGCAATTTTTGCATTTTAATCCAAGCTCTTCTCATTTGCCAGAATTTACTTTTTTCCATGGCGGCTATTTTACTGTCAGCTTTTTGTAATTCCTCGTCTCTTTCTCGATAATCAAATTGGGTTTTTTGCAATTCTTGTTGCAATTCTTGTTGATGAATTTCTAATTGTTTAATTCGTTCTCTAGCCTGTTCCAACTGAGCGAATATATCGACTTTTAAGGTGACTAAAGCAGCAAAAATGGCTTGGATATTTTGGGAGTAAAGTTGGGGATGATTATAAAAAAGTTGCGTGTAGGAATAAATATAGTGTTCTGCGGTCATTGAGCGACTCATAGAATCAGCTTTTTGTCGATAGAAAAATAACACTTCTGGGATACGATAGACTTCTCGACCTAATTCGATCAGAGATAACCAAAAATCGTGATCTTCCCAACCATAAATTAAATTAGTATTATAGCCCCCCACAGTTTCCCAATCGGATTTCCGAAACAAACCGGAGCAAAATATCATATTATCTACTAATATATCGGGAAATTCATACTCAGGCAGCGGCCAAATTCCTTGTCTATCCCCAAAATACTCCGCTTCGCAATAAACTATACCTAATTGCTCATTACCTTCTAGCAAAGCAACCGCTTTTTCTAGATAGGAATCGGCAATTTTATCATCGGCATCAAGAGGAAGAATATAGGTTCCTTGCCCTTGGGCAATTCCTAGATTTCTGGCCGTGGCAACCCCTTGATTTTCTGTGCGGATGATCCGGGTTTTTGGCTGTTGATAATCTTGTAAAATCTCGATGGTTTCTGGTTCTGTGGATCCATCATCAATGACCAGGATTTCAAAGTTTTGGTATGTTTGCACTAAAACAGATGTGATCGCATCATCAAGATAGCGACCTTGATTATAGCAAGGAATAATCACGGAAACTTGAGGAACATGACTCATTGAGGGAAATTCTCTCCTACTCGAGCAAAAACTAGGTTATCAATAGCTTATCCCAAAAGTTCCCCTTTCTCGTTTTTCTAAGTAAAGGAAGTGTTGATATCCCTACTAGCAATTTCGGGATAGTAGGACATATTATGGATAAATTCTTAAATTATTCCGATTAGTGGACAAAATCACCCAATTGGGTGATCCCCGTGAGGGAAGCATCTCTTTTTAATAGAGGATAAGTTATTCAATAATCCGATTATCATTACCAATGATCCTTAATCATGGAAGCTCATCAACAAAAACAACTCCGCACTTTCCTCTTGGAAAAATTAGCAATTTCTCCCCGTTCCCTCGATATGGCCCTGCGTCTCTGTGAAGCATCGGTGGGTTCTTTGCCGATGGTTTTATGGCAGTACGGTTTAATCGATTTGTCGCAATTGAATCAAGTTTTTGACTGGATGGAAACTGTATAATTATTTTCCAAGAATATGCTCATTAATTATCATTTTTATTAAGAGAATTGGGCTCTTCGTTACCCTTTATGCTAAATCAACATACAAGATGCCAAGATAACATACTTCTAACCCAAAAATTCCGAAAGTTTCTAAAGCCATAGCCTCTCCGTTTTATTAGTTTAAGT
>NZ_SFBZ01000215.1:0-18257 GCF_007095495.1 Microcystis sp. M_QC_C_20170808_M9Col
GCTGGCGATCGCTGACTAGAGTGTGACACTTCATAATTCTTAGTAATCGCTAAAAGTCTTACTATACAAGGGCTAGAGCAACTTTTGATTTCAACGACCAGGGTGCGGAATGTGGGATTAAAACAAGAATTACCCTCGAAAAGCCTATTTTTCCACTAAGTATTTATGCTCATTGCAAAGGTGAGATGCTCCCGAGCCATCTTCAATTTAATTATAACCAGCTAATTAAATCAACTTTTGAAAGACAAAAAGAGCAAAAAATCTGATTTTTAGCGATAAAATGACAATTTTTTGACCAAAAATGTCATTTATTGGCTGTTACTGCCTTTTATCTTTCCGCATCCCTGTTTTAACCCCCATGAATCCCAATCGGGCGATCGAGATGAATTTTTTGGACTGCTTATTCGATAAAATAGGAAGTTAGGCCATCTAATCAAATCTGTATCCTTAAGGCTATGACAATTATTTCTCGATCGATCCCCCAATCACCCACTAAATCCTCGTCTATCGGCGGCTGGCGCGGTTTGATCGAAGAATATCGCCAATTTCTGCCCGTAAGCAGTAAAACCCCTGTAATTACCCTCCTAGAAGGCAATACACCCCTGATCCCCGCCCCCTATCTCTCAGCACAAATCGGGCGCGATGTCAAGGTTTTTGTCAAATATGATGGTTTAAATCCCACCGGCAGCTTTAAAGACCGGGGCATGACCATGGCCATCTCGAAAGCTAAAGAAGAAGGGGCAAAAGCGGTGATTTGTGCCAGTACCGGCAACACCTCGGCGGCGGCGGCAGCCTATGCAAGAAGGGCGGGGATGCGGGCCTTTGTGATTATCCCCGACGGTTATGTGGCCTTAGGAAAATTAGCCCAAGCTTTATTGTACGGAGCGGAAGTCATCGCTATTAATGGCAACTTCGATGATGCCCTCAAGATTGTCCGCCAACTATCAGAAAATTATCCCGTAACTTTAGTCAATTCCGTCAATCCCTACCGTTTAGAGGGTCAAAAAACCGCCGCTTTCGAGATTGTCGATGTCTTGGGTAATGCCCCCGACTGGTTATGTATTCCCGTGGGTAATGCGGGCAATATTAGCGCCTATTGGATGGGATTCTGTCAGTATCACCAGATAGGTAAATGTGACCAGCTGCCGAAGATGATGGGTTTTCAGGCCGCCGGGGCCGCCCCTTTTATCTCTAAACAACCGGTTGACCATCCCGAAACCCTAGCCACGGCTATCCGTATCGGCAACCCCGCTAACTGGGAAAAAGCTTGGGCTGCTAGTCACGCTAGTCAAGGGCAATTTCACGCAGTCAGTGATGAGGAAATATTGGCAGCCTATCGGATTTTAGGGGGCCAAGAGGGGGTTTTCTGTGAACCAGCCAGCGCCGCTTCTGTGGCAGGATTATTAAAAGTGCATCAACAGGTTCCCGATGGGGCCACCGTAGTGTGTGTTTTAACGGGAAATGGCCTAAAAGACCCAGATTCGGCGGTAAAACACAGCAATAACCAACTAAAATCTGGGATTGCTCCCGAATTAACCCAAGTGGCTCAAATTATGGGCTTCTAAGCTAACGTTAATTCGGGTTAAGCAGCGCTTCTATAAAACTCCCTTAGAACTGGGAATTATACCGGCGCGACGGGGATCGATCGCTATGGCCATACTCATCGCCCGGGCAAAAGCCTTAAAAGTAGCCTCAATAATATGATGGGAATTAATCCCGTCTAATTGGCGAATATGTAGGGTCATTTGACTGTGATTGACCAAAGCGACAAAAAATTCCCGCACTAGCTGAGTATCGTAGGTTCCCACTCTTTGGGTGGGAATTTCTAGACCATAACTGAGGTGGGGGCGACCGGAAAAATCGAGGGCAACCTGCACTAAAGCTTCATCGAGAGGGGCGACAAAATGCCCGAAACGGACGATCCCTTTTTTGTCGCCTAAAGCTTGCAGTAAAGCTTGTCCGAGGGTGATTCCCACGTCTTCATTGGTGTGATGGTCATCAATTTCTAGATCTCCGGTGGCGCGCACATCGAGATCGATCGCAGCGTGGGAGGCGATTTGCTGCAACATATGATCAAGAAAGGGAATTCCTGTCTGGGCGCGACAATTGCCGCTACCATCAAGATCGATCGTCACCTGTACATCGGTTTCTTTGGTAGTACGACTAACCGAGGCGCGACGGCAAGGTGAGACAAAAGAATCGGGGATCTGGGAAGTGGAAATCATTTAAGTAAAAATAAGTAGGTAGCCGTTAAAAATTATCAGATGCCCCCCTTATTAAGGGGGGATTAAGGGGGGATCGGCACCCCCCTTATCAAGGGGGGCAGGGGGGATCGAATTATTGACTAGGGAGATGAGAGTTTTTTTCAGTAATCAGTGAACTTAAAACTCACATCTGATAACTGATAACTGATCACTGATCACTGAAAAGGCCTAACTTTCTGGTTCAGTTTTAGCTTCCGCCGGCGGACCGGGGGGCAAGGCTTCCTCGCCCAGGGGTTGAGGATTTTGGCTAGTGGGGGGACCGGCGGGGGAACCCTCCGGCTGATTGAGAGCGGGGGTTTGGGGAGGAGTTTCTGGGGCTTTTTCTTCGATTATCGCTTCTTTGGGCGTTTCTGGCTGGGTTTGGACTGGATTTGGTCTTGTGGTTTCGGGCGGCTTGACGTTATCCGGTTGGGGGCTAACGGCGGGTTGCGGCGGTTGATTAGGACGAAGCGGGGTTTCAATTGCCGGCGTTACGGGGGGGGAGTTACGGGTGTTGAGGTTACTACCCTCTGGTTTTGGAGGATTAGCGATCGCACCTCGGCACACTTCCGGGTTAGGGGCAAAACTGACTCGCACCTGATAGATTCTCGACTCACCACTGGGATTATTAAAACGAGTTGATCTCACTTCCCCAGCCGCCTGTTGATTGAAAATCGGGAAGCCAGCACTTTTAATCAACTGGGGTTCACTGCTGAGGCGGCCTTGACCATCCACCGTCACCCCATAAACCGCCGTCCCCGCCAATTGACGGGAACAAGCCGTAGCGGGATAATTACCAGTCAAATTGACGGTAGTTATGCCTCTGCTGCCCTGATTGGGCTGATTTAGTTCATTTAAGGCGTTAGGATTAGTTTTTTGGACTCTGGCCAGCCAATCCACTTGATTTCTCATAGCCTCCTCGTTACTGGTATTGCTTTTATCCGCCTCTAGGGAGCGCAAACGTTCCCGCATTTCCCACATTAATTGTTGACGACGCTGTTCATCGAGGGGCGATTGACCATTCGGCTCCGACGTGCGGGCCAAGGAATTGTTTAATTGTTGCTGCGCCTGTTGCGATGCACTAAGGGGCGAATTTCGCAATCTATCTAAAGTTAGATTATCTTGGTAGGGATCGAAGTAAGGCGGTATCCGGTTGTTATTAGTCTCCCTAGGCAGATTATTATTGTCCGGCAGGGTGGGAACAGAAGGAGGACTGGGTAAACTGGGGGTAGAAGTGGGAAAATTGCGAGGAATCGGTAATCTACCCAGAGAGGGGATAGATGCCACGGGAGGAGAATAGATATTGACGGAGGGCAAAGAGGAGAGGGGAGGTAAAGCAGGTAAGGACGGTAAAGGGGGAAGGGAAGAAACCGAGGGCAAAGGAGGTAAGGTGCTGTTATGGATACCATCGATGGGGGGGAGAGGTGGCAAAGAGGAAGAAGACAAATTGGGGTTAGGCAGTTCCGGTAAGCTGGATAGGGAGGAGTCGAGATTAGGAAGACGTGACTGCTCTAGAGGGTTCAATTCAATCAGATTGACGTTGCGTAAATCCTTTTTTGGCTCCTGCGCTGGATTATTGAGGAAATTAGGTAAGATAATCGCTAAAATTAGGGCATGAATACCAAGAGAAGCGGCGAACGAGAGATTATTAGAGTTAATTAGTTTATTTTCTTCGGTTTCTAGACCAAAATAGGAGGATGTCATAATTTAGTTAATTGAGCAGAGCCTTGAGGGGAAAAGTTAACTCTATTTTAATCGTCAGGGCGATTTTTTTCTTGAGGGCGGGGAATTAATTGGTGTCAGTACCCCACCACCCCACACCCCACACCCCACACCCTGCCCCTAGGAAAAACTTTTTCAGCCAACCCTACTTATGCTGTGAGCGGGCCACAGCTTTTAATTTGGGATACAATTCCGAAGGGTCTAACAAAGGGATAAACTCATCGATTGCCGGTTTAAAATTAGCCGGAAAATTCTCCCTAGTTCCAGGACCGTTAGGCGATTTAGGCACTGATTCTAATTCAGGGAATTTGGGCGTTTCCGGGGTTAACTGCGAGAATAATTCCTCCACATTACTCATACCTTTGCGAGGATCGTTAAAAAGAGAAGTTTCTAAGTTGAGTAAAGAATCTTTACTCGTGGCTACTGTGCCATTATTATCGGTTTTGCCCGCTTCTGGCTCTGGACAGGGCTGCTCAAGGGTGGGAGAAGGTGTATTCGCCTGTTCCCGTTTAGGGATAACTGCTGATTTTTTGCCATTTAACTGGGAATCTAGCAAGTTTTTACAAACCAAGCGCTCGAATTCCCCCGTAAAATGAAAGGTAGGATGGCCGCGACGGTGCCAAATTTTGAGGATTTCCTCCACCGAAATGACTTTGTAACGTCCCTGATAGAGTGCCTCTAAAATCGCCATGCGAATCCAATTTAGCGAATAGATGGGCAACCAGCGCTCGATTAATTCTTGCGCTTTATATCCTCTCATTTCAAATCGATATTGGTTGAGTATAGTCGCTATCTGCATGAGGTTGATCTCTGGGCTAATCTCTGCCATAGAATTTACAAAAACAGTGAGCGCAATCGTTACGGCTACTAGGCACTCTATATATTAAGATTCTATTCAGGTTTTTCCTAGTGGTTTTTCCCTATTCTCCCCACACTTAACCCATTCGGCACATCTTCGCTCAAGGTCAGTTGACTCCCTAAGTTCGGGTTCGCTTTCGGTGGCAATTTTTCCCCCGCTAACTCCTGCGCAGTTTAACGGCAGTCCTCTGGCGACCTTAAGATAGTTTTTGTTTTTCCCTTGACTATGGTGGCCAAGCATACACCTCTTTGTTACCACAATCTGAGTAATTTGTCAATAAAAAAGCAAAATTTCCTCAATAAACCCAGAGGAGATAGAACTATAGCACTACCCTGACAGCCCAGAACCTTGCCGTTGACTGAATACCCGATCGAGTTTTTCTGAGTCTCCAGAAATTTTTTGTTAAAATTTGCAACATAACTTAACAATGTGTTACACTTCTTAACATAATCAACCAAAAGGAGCCTCCCCATGACTGCCCGCGGCTACACCACCGAAGAACAAGGAAGACTGAATAATTTTGCTGTCGAACCGAAAATGTACGTTGATAGTTCTAGCAGTCTCGGTTTTACCAAAAACGCTGAAAAATTGAATGGCAGACTAGCCATGATTGGCTTTGTCTCTCTTTTAGCCATTGAATTGTTAACTGGTAAAGGAATTATTGCTTGGATTACCAGTCTCTAAGAATTAACAATCCCGTAGCGCTGTTCGGGGAGTTCAGTCCCCGTCCAGACGGGGTGGTTTAGATACCATAAATGCCCTCAAAAACAGCTTTAGCAGGACCTGTCATGTAAACCCGGTTATCGGTTTGGGACCAGTGAATCTGAAGACAACCACCGGGGAGTTCCACGGTACAACGCCGATCGCATTTAGCCGTTAACAGGGCCGCCACTACCACAGCACAAGCACCAGTACCGCAAGCGAGAGTAATTCCCGCTCCTCTTTCCCAGACACGCATCTTCATATAATCCGGTGCGATTACCTCCACGAACTCCACATTAGTCCGTTGGGGAAAAACCGGATGATGCTCAAATTTTGGCCCGATAGTTTCCAGGGGAATAGAGGCCAGATCATCGACAAAAGTGACACAGTGGGGATTACCCATACTAACGCAAGTAACTAACCAATCTTTGCCCTCCACCTCTAGGGGAACCGCGAGGACTTTTTCTGATCCATTGACCAAGGTGGTGGGGATTTCACTGCCGAGGAGTTGCGGCGGCCCCATATCGACCGTTACCTGTTCATTGGCTTCTAAACGGGGAATAATTGTTCCTGCTAGAGTATGAATGCGATAGGTGCGGCCAATGGCGTTGTTAGCCTCTAAACGGGCGATAAATTGGGCTAGACAGCGAATACCGTTACCACACATTTCCGGTTCCGAACCATCAGAGTTGAAAATTCTCATGGTGTAGTCGGTTTCCGCTTGGCCGGGAAGCGCAAAAATCACGCCATCGGCGCCGATGCCAAAATGTCGATCGCACATAGCCACGGCCATTTCCGCTGTGATCAGGGGTTCGGGACTGTGACGGTTATCTATCAAAATAAAATCATTGCCTAGGCCTTGATATTTGGTAAAGGGGATTTTCATGGTCAATAAAAGCTGCTCAACAGGAATAATAGAGGATGAACACCTCATCGATAAACTCATTATGTCTCAATTTGATCCTGGTCTGCCGAGTATTAAACAAGTACAGAGCTATATTCAAGAGAAACGGGAAGTAGAAATTAAGTTAAGCACCGATGATCTCCTCGTTGGTCGCATCCTTTGGCAAGATGTTAACTGTCTATACCTAGTCGATCACTACGATAAACCCACTTTAATTTGGCAACAGTCTCTGGTTTATTTAAGACCTAAAGCCTAGGGGGAAATTGGCGATATTTGGCTGTGGGATGCGTCCCGGACGCATCAAAAATTCAGTAGCAAGCAGATAGCTTTTGAGCAAATGTAAGGTCAGTTGGGGTTAAGGAGATTTGGCCATGAATTTTAGCAAATAATCAGGTGGGATGGCGAGGATAGCATCAGAATTTCAGTTGATCGAAAATTTGGGTCAAATTGCCAAATAAAGAAAGTCAGAGAGTCCAGCCGAGCGATCGCCATTCAACTTCAGATATAGATTGCCGCTCAGAGGAAAAAGAATCAGCAGATTGTCTGCTAACAATTTGGGACACTGCTGTACATAACCTGTTATACTCTTGGGCAAAACGACTCCACCGCCATTGTTATGCTGGAAAATCAGGTCAGGGCAGATGCCGCCTCTAATGAGCAGATACCTACTTTAGAATTATCGATCGTCATGCCCTGTCTCAACGAGGCGGAAACCCTGGCCACCTGTATCGGCAAAGCGCGAGATTATCTGGAACAACACAAAATTGCGGGAGAGGTGCTAATCGCCGATAATGGCAGTAGCGATGGTTCCCAAGAAATTGCCACTAATTCAGGGGCGCGGGTGGTTCCTATCCCGGAAAGGGGTTATGGTAGCGCCCTGCGGGGAGGTATCGCCGCCGCCAAAGGTCAATACATTATCATGGGGGATGCCGATGATAGCTATGACTTTACCAATCTTTCGCCTTTCCTAGAAAAATTGCGACAGGGTTATGATTTGGTGATGGGCAATCGTTTTCAGGGCGGAATTCAACCCGGGGCGATGCCGGTATTGCATAAGTATCTGGGCAATCCTGTCTTGACTTGGTTAGGACGGTTATTTTTTGGCAGCCCCTGTGGTGATTTTCACTGTGGATTGCGCGGGTTTAGTAAACGGGCGATCGAACAATTGAACCTACGCACCACTGGCATGGAATTCGCCAGCGAGATGGTGGTGAAAGCATCCCTCTACGGTCTGAAAATTACCGAAGTACCAACCACTTTATCCCCTGACGGTCGCAGTCGTCCCCCCCACCTAAAAACTTGGCGCGATGGCTGGCGACATCTCCGATTTCTGTTAATGTATAGTCCTCGTTGGTTGTTTCTCTACCCCGGACTGGCTTTAATGTTTCTGGGGTTTGTGGCGACGATTTGGTTTATTCCTCAACCCAGAGTTCACACCCTTCTCTATTCAGCCACAGCTTTGATTATTGGCTTTCAAATCGTCAGTTTTGCCATCTTCACAAAAGCTTTTGCTATCAGCGAGGGTTTATTACCGGAAGACCGCAAGTTAAGACGATTTTTGCGTTATATTAATCTGGAGGTGGGTTTGATCATTGGCGTAATTTTATTGGTACTAGGTATGGGCGGTTCACTGTATGCTTTATATACTTGGAATGCTCGACTTTATGGAGACTTAGATCCAGCCGTGACCATGCGGATTGTCATTCCTTCCGTAACCGCTCTAGGGTTGGGAGTACAGGTGATTTTTTCCAGTTTCTTTTTAAGTGTTTTGGGACTGAAACGAAGATGAAAAAACCCATTAATAATATTGAGTTTGTAATCGACAATATTTTTCCCATTGATTAATTGCTAATTTGTATCGCCCAAACCTTTTAGTTCTCAAGAAGTTGACTCCCTATATGAGCTTTTAAAATATCTAAGATGAACAATAAACTCAACGAATCTATTCATTGTCCCCTTTGTCGTAACTCAAGCATCAAGCCAGCTTTTGGTAAATTTAATTACTCTTTTTTAGAATGTCAATCCTGCAGCTCCTTATTTGTTTATCCAATTCCCTCTTCATCGGAACTGGAAGCATTTTACACATCGCCCGATGTGCAGAAACTTTCTCAAGTCTGTTGGAATGAGACAGCAGAATCTCATCGCCATGTCTGGGGAGTTTGGCAAGAAGCCCTCAATTTAATTGAGAAACTAGCTGGAAAAGGAGTTCTTTTAGATGTGGGCTGTGGAACGGGTCAATTTCTGCAATTTGCTCGTAGAAAAGGTTGGCAGAGATTAGAAGGCATTGAGTTAGTTCCAGAAATAGCTGAACGAGCGAGAAGTTTGTCTGATGCCAAGATTTATACCTCCACACTACTGAAAGCCGATTTACCAAGTCATTATTATTCTGGAATTGTGCTTTGGGATATAGTAGAACACCTCAATGATGTAGAATCAATTCTCCAAGAAGTTTATAGACTGCTTAAACCGGGTGGTATTTTGTTAATTGGAACTGTTAATCGACATGGATTATCTTTGCGTTATCTGGGAGTTAATGCCCTAACAGTCAACCCACCTGAACATATTTTGTTTTTTTCGGCAAGAGGGATGAAATCTATTCTAGAATTGACAGGATTTAGAGTTTATAAACTCTCGTCTTTTTCTATTTACCTACTGGAATGGATAACTATTTTGTCGGAAATTTTACCCAAACAGAAAAAAGAAAAATCTCCAGCTAAAGTAAATAAAGCCAGTTTGACTGATTCTTCAGTTTTTTTGATAATCATGAAAATTGCTAACGCAATATTAAGTCTGACAAATTTCGGAGATGAATTAGTCGCTATTGCCCAAAAGCCTGAGAATTAAAATAGTTTAGTTAATCTGAGTTATGAGAAAGTTGAAGTCAATAATGGTTATTGTTTATGAAAAACAGTTTTCCAAGTTTTTTAGTGTGGGTTTAGTATGTACTGTTTTCAACTATGTTGGACTATATCTTCTCACCAGCATCTTAGGTATTTATTATTTAGTATCCTTTTGTATAGTTTGGTTATTGGGCAATTTGTTAGGTTATTGGCTCAACAAGAAATACACCTTTAAAAGTCCTAAGAGTATAGTTGGTGAAATACATAAGTATTATCTAGTGATGTTAAGCAGTCTATTGATCAATTTGATGATTATCTATATTTTAGTCAAGTATTTTCAGGTTTGGTATCTAATTGCTAGTGTTTTAACGACAATACTAGGGATTTTCTATAATTTCATCTTACATAAGAAATGGAGTTTTAAAGGTTAAAGCCTATGAAAAATAAGCAATTGAAAATTTTAATTTTGTATGATTGTATCTATCCAAAATCTTTAGGTGGTGTAGAACATCGCAATTACTGTGTTGCTAAAGCTCTAGCAGAAAAAGGTCACAAAATTACCTTGGCGGGTTGGTGTGAGAAAACCGATTTTCCCTTTCCCAATGTCCGAGTTATTCCTCTCCCTTTCCAAACATCCCTTTATAACCAGTCGGGCAAAAGAAACGTCCTGACATCAATTAAATTTGCCCTTGCTACCCTAAGCTTAAGGCTGAAAGACTACGACATCATAGAAACAGCAAGTATTCCTTATATTCATTTATTTCCTTTAGCTATTCGCTGTCTTTTAGCCAGAAAACCTTTAGTAATTACTTGGATCGAATACTGGGGAGATTACTGGCGAGATTATGTAGGTAAATGGCAAGCCCCTTTATTCAAAACTATTGAGTGGATTAGCGCCCAATTAGGAGATAAAGCCCATGCAATCAGTCAGTTAACAGCCGAGCGGGTGCAAGAAAACCAATTGCAAAAACGCAAAATACCAGTAATTCCCTGCGGTGTTTACTTAGAACAAATTGAATTGGCTAGTCGAGGAACTCAGCCTGATGCCCCCCCTCTTGTCTATGCGGGGAGATTGATGAAAGAAAAGCAAGTTGATTTGTTATTAGAGGCTATCTCTTTTCTTGATTTATCGCCTGAACAGGTTATTTTAACTATTATTGGTGACGGTCCAGATCGTTCTCGTTTGGAAAGTTTAGCCCTAGAGTTAGGAATCCAGAATCAAGTTAAATTTTTGGGTCGTTTGCCAACAATTGAAGATGTATGGAGAGAGGTGTCCAAAGCTAAAATTGCTGTGCAACCTTCCTCAAGGGAAGGATTCGGTTTATTTCCTTTAGAATCTATGGCCTTAGGATTACCAGTTGTTTACTGTCAATCCTCGGAAAGTGCCGTGTCTTTTCTAGTTCGTGATCAAATAGAAGGGTTATCTGCAAAAGCAGAATCTGTGTCTTTAGCTAATGCTATTGAAAATTTATTAACTGATAATGAACTAACCAAAAAAATGAGTGAGAATGCTCTTGCTAGAGCCAGGTTATACGATTGGTCGAATATAGCTGAACAATTAGAAAACCTATTTTATTTAACGATTAATAAACAATCAAACCAACAATAATTAATAACTATAGCGATCCCACTTAGGTTGTCAACTTACCGGTGGGGATAGGCGCTCATG
Organism: Microcystis sp. M_QC_C_20170808_M9Col; assembly: GCF_007095495.1. Taxonomy (NCBI): domain Bacteria; kingdom Bacillati; phylum Cyanobacteriota; class Cyanophyceae; order Chroococcales; family Microcystaceae; genus Microcystis; species Microcystis sp. M_QC_C_20170808_M9Col. The sequence continues at coordinate 10,940 of NZ_SFBZ01000215.1, forward strand.
CAAAAGGCTTTTTACTATCCTCCGATGCTGCCGCTTCTAGGCTGGTAATTGCGGTTTCTGCCGTCAAAATAGGAGGAACATCACTTAAACTAGCAGTTTGATAAACCTGTTCATTTCTAGCAAATAAATTGCTCATATCTTGATAATAATTAGAAGCGATCAATAGTAAAGCTCCGGCAAAAATAGAGAGAGGTAAAGGCAAAATAAACCCCTTCGCCCACTGATAAAATTCCACCAACAAAAATAACAAAATATAACCGAAAATCCAGACTTTCATCGCACTTTTTTCCCCTATTTTTACGAGAAAAGGTCAGCAAAAAGCCCACCCGGAGAGAATTTCCTCAGCCAGAACATCTTCCAACAGACGCATAATCGCACGACGTAAGGGACGAGCAAGGTATTAAGTCTCCATCACTACTACCCAATCACCAGGAAAAGTAGAGTGCTGATCAAAGCTGTGATCAAGAGGAATCCCCAAATTTTCCAGAGCAATCCTTGCGCTTTGTTGGATTTAAGAGGCCAGAAATACACCCTACTGGCGAGAGCCGACTTACTGTACTTTCTACCGGCGAGCTCAGACTTACTGTACTTTTCCTCAGTTAAGCAACTTTGGGATCGAGAAAGACCAATTAAGCAACTAACACTGTCGATACGTTCACCTAAACGAAACCTCAAAAAACTTTTTGGTTCTGCAAAGTTGACCGCACCACTATTTACACTAGGGTCAAAGACAAGAGAAGCAAATTGAACCAAAATAGAAAGAACAACCAAGCTGCTAATTAACCATCGTTTGAGCCGATTAACCGATAACATCTCTAAGATTAGCAAAGCTATTAAGGGGAGAAGTAGTAGCTGAACTGAGGTAACGTGATAACGAGCAGCCCAAGAACCATCTCCATGCCAGAAATCCAGTTTACTGGTTAAGATAATATGAAAGACAAGTGCAAAAATTGAGGAAATAAAATATATTCGTATATAAGGTGTTAATTTGTTAAATAAAATAATCCCCAATACTAAACACGGTAAAAGAAACGGGTCGTAAATAAATATACTTTTAGCTGGTGAGAAGAGAACGCCGAGAATACCAACGTAGGGAGGGTGTATGAAAGGATAATTAGGGGGCAATTCTGGCAACCCTGAAAAGATTGCTCCATTGCGTATTTGCTCAATGCTTAAGGATGCTGCCGTTGTCCAAAAATCCCCAAAGCGTAAGTAATTAAATAATCTACTGACAAAAAGGAAAGGAAATAAGCCGACGTTCCAGAGTATGGCTGTCTTAAAGATTTGATTCAGCTTGAAATTTTTATAAATTAGACAGCTAATTAGAAACCCAAAAACTGTGAGAGCATAAATGATAGTTGTCGAGCGAATTATAATAGCTGCTCCGATTGCCAATCCACTCAAAAAAACATAAGGTACTTTGTTAGTTTTAATATAAGCTAAAGCACAAGCATAACCTAAAATCACACAAAGTAGGACTGGATTATTTTGTTGAAAAGTTTGTGCATAGTGGAGAACGGTAGTACCTAGCAACCAAATCAAGCTGGCAGATGCCGCAATTTTCTCCTGAAAATCAAATAGTCTAAGTAACCAATAACAGGAGATAACAACTAATACATTTAGAGGGATAACTACAAGAAAACTAACCGCAAATTCTCTTAATAAATAAGGCTTAATACCAGGAAAAACTTTAGAGAGTTGAGTGCCAATCCAATCTGCGGGCAACATTAATAAGGATTGTCCTATATCATAAGCTTCATATCGTTTTCCATCTACTCCTAAAACACCAACACGGTCTAATCGAGAGGAAGGACGATAATTTGGGGGTAAAGAAACTTCCTCAGTTCCTGTCCACAGGGCATGGGCCATTCTTAGCCTAACATCGGTATCTGGAGGTACGTTGGCAGGATTGATTATTGTTATCCAGAGTAGGGCAATAAGAGCTAATTTTGTGACTGTTTTCATGATCATCTATTCTTAGAAGCTGTTTGAAAAGTTATAGGGCGTTGCTGATTTTAAGTATCAATTGTCCTCTCGGCAATTTTTAAAACCTAGCACTAAGGTAACTTGTGGATAGGAGGCACAATTTAGTATTCATGTCTTGATTCAGCGATCCCGCTTTTTACTATCTTCTGATCTGCCGCTTCTAGGCTGGCAATTGCGGTTTCTGCCGTCAAAATGTCAGGAATATCACTTAAACTAGCAGTTTGATCAACCTGTTCATTTCCAGCAAATAAATTGCTCATATCTTGAGAATAATTAGAAGCGATCGATAGCAAAGCTCCGGCAAAAATATAAAGAGGTAAAGGCAAAATAAACCCCTTGGCCCATTGATAAAACTCCACCAACAAAAATAACAAAACACAACCCACAACCCAGACTTTCATCGCACTTTTTCCCTATTTTTACGAGAAAAGGTGAGCAAAAAGCCCACCCTGTATTTAACTAATTCCAGTGAGAATTTATTCGATCACGGGAGCGATTAACTCGCGTCTTTCCCCCGAAATAACTTTCACCTTACCTTCCTCATCGATATCGACCATGGCCGTATCCCCATCAGAAACCCGTCCGGAGAGAATTTCTTCAGCCAGAACATCTTCCAACAGACGCATAATCGCACGACGTAAGGGACGAGCGCCGTAGGCCGGATTATAACCTTCCTCGATCAAGCGTTCTTTAAACTTATCGGTGACAGACAAAGTAATATTTTGTTCTGTCAGACGTTTAAACACATCCTTGAGCAGGATTTCGGCGATTTCCTTGACTTCTTCCTTATTGAGTTGACGGAAGACAATAATCTCATCGAGACGGTTGAGGAATTCCGGACGGAAATATTGTTTTAATTCCTCATTAACCAGCGATCGAATGCGATTATACTGGGCCTCGGCTTGATTATCGGCAAACTCGAAACCTAAACCACCGCCACCCTTCTCGATCACTTTAGAACCGATGTTCGAGGTCATGATCAACAGGGTATTTTTAAAGTCCACCGTGCGACCTTTGGCATCGGTTAAACGTCCATCTTCAAGGATTTGCAGAAGCATATTGAAGACATCGGGGTGAGCTTTTTCGATTTCGTCGAATAGCACCACCGTATAAGGACGACGACGCACCGCTTCCGTTAATTGTCCCCCTTCGTTGTAACCAACGTAACCCGGAGGTGAACCGATTAACTTAGAAACCGTGTGCCGTTCCATGTATTCCGACATATCGAGACGGATCATCGCATCTTCGGAACCAAAGAAATAAGCGGCCAGAGCTTTAGTTAACTCGGTTTTACCTACCCCCGTTGGACCGGAGAAGATAAAGGAAGCAATGGGACGGTTGGGATTTTTCAGACCGACGCGAGCGCGACGAATGGCACGAGACACCGCTTTAACCGCGTCCTCTTGACCGATGAGACGCTGATGCAGGGTATCTTCCATGTGCAGCAGTTTCTCGGATTCGGTTTCGGTCAGTTTGTTGACGGGAACCCCAGTCCAAGACGCGACGATGTGAGCGATTTCCTCGGCATCGACAAAGGGTTCATCGTTGCCATCTTCGCCTTTTTTGGTGGAAGCGAGATTCCGGATCTGGGTTTTGATTTCCATTTCCCGATCGCGCAATTCCCCAGCTTTCTCGAAGTCTTGACCGCGCACCGCATCATCTTTTTGTTTGAGAATTTGCCGCAGTTCCTTGTCTAATTCCTTGGCTGCCGGTGGCAATTGGGAATTAATCAAGCGCACTCTCGAACCAGCTTCATCGATTAAATCGATCGCTTTGTCCGGTAAGAAGCGATCGCTAATGTAGCGATCGGACAATTTCGCCGCCGCTTCTAGCGCTTCGTCTAAGATTTTTAATTTATGGTGCTGTTCGTAGCGTTCCCGGAGACCGTAGAGAATTTCGATCGTTTCTTCTACGGAGGGTTCACCGACCATAACCGGTTGAAAACGTCTTTCTAGAGCCGCATCCCGTTCGATATGTTTGCGGTACTCATCCAAGGTCGTCGCCCCGATACATTGCAGTTCTCCTCGGGCCAAAGCCGGTTTGAGAATATTGGCCGCATCGATCGCCCCTTCGGCTGCCCCGGCACCGATGAGAGTGTGAACTTCATCGATAACAAGGACGACGTTACCCGCTTGGCGAATTTCGTCCATGATTTTTTTGAGGCGTTCCTCAAATTCGCCGCGATACTTGGTTCCCGCCACTAACAAGCCGATATCGAGGGTGACAACCCGTTTTTCTTCGAGAATGTCGGGAATATCCTTGTTAGCGATGCGTTGGGCTAATCCTTCTGCGATCGCTGTTTTACCGACCCCCGGTTCCCCGATCAGGACTGGGTTATTTTTGGTACGACGACCGAGAATTTGGATAACGCGCTCGATTTCCTTTTGCCGGCCGACCACGGGATCGAGTTTACCCTCGCTGGCCATTTGGGTGAGATTGGAACCGAATTCGTCAAGAGTGGGGGTTTTAGTGCGACCTTGGGAAGATGAACCAGCGGCCACTTCGGCGGTTTCCCCTAACATTCTGATCACTTGGGTGCGAACTTTCGAGAGATCCACGCCGAGATTTTCCAGAACCCTAGCGGCCACACCTTCCCCTTCGCGAATTAGTCCTAAAAGGAGGTGTTCTGTGCCAATATAGTTATGGCCCAGTTGACGGGCTTCTTCGAGGGAGAGTTCTAAAACTCGTTTGGCTCTGGGGGTGAAGGGAATTTCCACGGCTACGAATCCGGAACCGCGACCGATGATTTTCTCCACCTCCACGCGCGCATCTTTGAGATTGACACCCATGGACTTGAGGACTTTGGCGGCAACTCCCGTTCCCTCTCCAATTAGTCCTAGTAAAATCTGCTCTGTTCCCACGAAGTTATGGCCAAGGCGGCGGGCTTCTTCTTGGGCGAGCATGATTACTTTAATGGCTTTTTCCGTAAATCTTTCAAACATAGCCTATCCATCACCTACACAAGCGACCCTAGATATGCTGATTTTAGCACGGCTTTTTAGTTTAGCTGTCTCTCAGTGATCAGTTATTGGGGAGCGGCTATTGGTTATAGTGGTTGTAGCTCTGAAGATTTTTTCTGGGGTCAATCGGTCTCAGCTGACTTGCGGAGATGCCCGGAATCTCCCGGATTATGGTTTTGTCCCCCTGGAAACCTGCCGATAAGTTGTTCCCCGTTGCATAATCCCCTAGGGTCGTGGTCATCCCCATCTCTCGATCGCTTGACTATCGATCGCCCATTTTCAGATCAAAACTCGAAGTATAAGCAGATTAAATATTACTACCTATTGACAAATTAGTATATATGTTGTATGAGGACGGGTGATATACAGAAAGTTGACCCATATCCTTGCTTTGGAGACTGTTATGCAGAAAGTTTTCGTATAATATGTAGTTATGCCGATTAGAGCCATGACCAGAGAAAGCCAAAAACTTTACGAGCTAAACGTAGTCAAGCTATTTCGTGATGCAGGAGGATTGAGCCACTACGCAGAACTGCACGTGCCAGATCACCTGGAAAGACCCGATATCATAGCAAGAATTGATTCTATTACGATTGGAATCGAAATCAGGAATCTATTCAATGACGAGAAAGAGGGGTCTGGCAGTCGCGACCGTAAGCGTCGTGGCATATATGAATCTGTAGTTAAAACTTGTTCCCATATTCATTCAAGGCGTAGCGACAAATGGATTGATGTCCAGGTATCCTTTAGCAGTTATGTTGATGCTGACCTGATCGCAAGGCGAGAAAGAAAAATAGCTGAGATGCTAGTGAAATTGGTTGAGAAGTATGATCCTAAAATTGGAGATTATTTCACCTTGCGTGCTGAAAAGTTGTGGGGGCCGGATTGGCCTGAAGAAATCGACTATGTTCGCGTAATGCGACTTGAAGGGGATCACCCCCCTCATTGGAGTTACACAGATAGCTTTTGGGTCGGTGAAACAACAGACGAACTAATACAGAATGCGCTTGACGACAAAGAACGGAATATTCTGAAATGGCGTGATGGATTTGATGAGGCATTGCTTTTACTTGTCTTAGATGGCAGCGTCGGCGCAAGTATGCTTCGCCCGCATGAGCAGTTGATGAATAATGAGTATCTAAGCTCTTTTGATCGAGCCTGCGTCATGGAGTTCGATGGGAAGAGTTACAGAGAACTGCGTCTGCGAAGAGCTAAGGTATAACGCACTGCGATCGCAATCTTGTAGGGTGCGTTCCCTAAAACAACTTCTACCGCTTCAGCGATCGATTTTGGGGAACGCACCATGCACATTGATTGAAACTGTGAGTCTAAGTGCGATGCAGCCTTTGTGGTCCCAGTTGGGGAATGTTAGCGAAGATTGCCAATGTTTAGGTTAAAATAGAGGGGCAAAAGTGGCAACGGGGTCAGGACAATGACAGTTAATCAACTCCGCTACAGCAAAGAAGAATTCGCCCGACGTGGTAATGAGATTTATCAATCTCAGGTGCGCCACCAAGTCGAGGAAGGCAATCATGGGAAGATTGTAGCCATAGATATCGAAACAGGTGCTTTTGAGCTTGCCAATGACACAATAACTGCTTCTAATCGATTGCTTGAACGAAACCCTGATGCTCAAATCTGGCGTGTCCGAATTGGACATAAAGGCGTTCACCGCTTTGGCGTAGGTCGTCTGCTTTAACTTTATGATTAACGGAATTGTTGATCAAAATTGCGAGGCGAGGCTTCGGTTAGTCGTAAGCAATGAGAGTAAACAGAGGCAAGTAATTGATGCTGTTATTGATACAGGGTTCACAGGCTTTTTGACCTTACCTCTGACAGTAATCAACAGCCTCAACTTACGGTTGTATAGCCGTGAAGAGGGAACATTAGGGGATGGAAGTACCTGTATCTTTGACGTTTACAGTGGTCTTGTTATTTGGGACGGTGAATATCGGTATATTGATGTTAACGCAGCCGAAACAGAACCTTTGGTCGGTATGAGTTTACTCTACGGCTATCGGATGCAACTTGATGCGATCGAGGGTGGAATAGTCGTAATTCAGTCATTGAACAGTTTAAGCTAATCGGGTGTGGAACGGTCTAACAACGTTAGTGCGATGCCGAAGGCACTGCGTAGCAGGGCGCATCGCTTCGTAGCGACAGTTTTGCACAGATTGGGATAAAATACAGATCTAACTAGCGCATTTCAAATGAGCGAAACTGTTTACGTTGAAACTAGCGTGGTTGGTTACTTAGGGTTAGCTGAATAAATCTAAAAACCTTGTTGGGTAAGACTTTTAGACTTTTTGTCAATCAAAAAGTACCAGATATGGGAGTGGTCGGGGGGAAAATTCCTGGACTTTTTCCCTGAA
>NZ_SFBZ01000216.1:0-7733 GCF_007095495.1 Microcystis sp. M_QC_C_20170808_M9Col
CTTCGATTTTTGCCAATTGTTTTCAATCTAGAACGAGCTAATCAATTAAGTCCCTTGCCAGATAAGGATTTAGCCGATTTCTGCCCCCTGATCGAACCATACCAAGTAACGAAGAACCATAGACAGGGATGGATCATAAGTAGTCGTGCAAAATTAATTTCCTAGTGAAGATAGGCAAGAGGCAAGAGGCAAGAGGCAAGAGCGGGGTTAGATATGTGTAATTAATTTTGCCTAGGTACTTATTTGCTAAAAAGGAGATCAAGTCAAAAAAAGAACCCTTGGCAACCTCTCAAAATTACCCGATGATATTATCAAAATTAGCCACAGCAAGAGGATTTAATGGCGAGACTTGTGGCCATAGTTTAGGACAATGATTAGACTTAGAGAAAGCCTTAGATTTATGAAAGGTTTCCCCGATTTGTACCCAGTAAGAGGACATCAGAAATTCTCTTAATCCCTCCTAAAGCAGAGGTTATCACCTTTTGTCAAAGGGGAAGTCCAGTCATAAAATGATCAAATTCTAACTGCGCCACCGTAAAATTTGTGCTTTAATGGGGTTGACAAAATTCCGTTTTTCTGCTTGAGATTTTTCGTATTCTTGCTTGAGGCGATAATACCATTTGGCCTGGGTATCGGCATCATCAATTAACATCAAAGCTGGATGATAACTAAGTCCTTCCTGTTGTTTAATCACCACATCGCGATCCTGTTTGAGGAATTGTAGAGTTAAATAACGCAAAAGAGGGGTTAAAAATGCCAACCAAGGGATCGTATAGTATAAACTTTGATGGACTTCGCAGTGATTTTCATCGATGGGAGTAATTGCCGTAAAAGCACAGGCCAAATACCGATCACCTCGTAGTATTTCTGTACGCACCGAGGGCAATTCAAAAACAATTTCAATCGATACTTTATTACCCAAAATTTTATAGGGTTTCGCACTTACGGGCATATCATAGGGAGCAAGACGAAAACCGAGGGGAACAGGTTCGTATTGTTTTTCTTTGACCCGAAATTTGCGTGGACCGCTGCGCCACCACCAAGAAGTATGAACGTAGGGACCGTGGGCCGGATCCATCAATCCCACCACTGCATGGTCAATATTGCAGTCAAAAGTGATAGTTTCGGCTATTTTGGGGGTAAGTTTGCCAAAATCGGCAATAGTCGGCACAGGGGGCAGATTTTCTCGATTAATTTCTCTTTTTGAGTCTGCCGGAATAAACACCCAGATATGACCTTGTATTTCGCGACAGGGATAACTGGTGACACAAATTCTGCTAATATCAAGGCGATCGCGTTCCGTTAATGAGGGGATTTCAGAACAAACTCCATCGCTAGTATTAAATTTCCAGCCATGATAGCAACAGTACACCCCATCCCCTTCAATCCAGCCATGGTGCAGCGGAATGCCACGATGGGGGCAAATATCCCGCAATGCGAACACTTCTCCATCCTGTCTCCTGCCAACAACAATCGGTTCACCTAGCATTTTTTTGGCCATTAGCTGACCGGGTTTCAGTTTATTTGCCGGTGTGGCCACATACCAAAAGTCGCGCAGTAAGCTAGTCATAGGATTTGTCTGGAGAGCTTCGATCGTTCATCCTATCATCAGAAATGAAGATTATGACCAAGACTAGGGCAGATAATTTATGGACGTAACTGGATTCGAACCAGTGACCCCATCGATGTCAACGATGTACTCTAACCAACTGAGCTATACGTCCGCACGAATTGTTATTATAACACGATTGCTCCTAATTAGGCAAGCCCCTAAACAGTAAATTGATAGCCAATTAACTTATAAATTAACTTGGCAGTGGTAAATTCCGAGACCACCGAATCACTAATCGGGGCCAATTCCATCACATCGCAGCCAATCACTTGATGGGTTTGGAAAAGACGACGGAGAAAGCCTAGGGTTTGATGCCAACTTAACCCCCCCGGTTCAGGTGTTCCCACCCCCGGAATTAAAGCGGGATCAATGCCATCCACGTCTAGGGTTAAAAATACCTTCTCGGTGGTAATTTTGGCGATCGCTTTTTCGATCCAATTCGGATCACCGGCGATATCTCGATCCCAAATCACGGGAATCTGCTGTTTAGCGATTAATTCCGCTTCTTCTCGACAAATAGCCCGAATTCCCACGGGTAAGGTCGGTAAACCCATTTCTAACACCCGACGCATCACACAGGCGTGGTTATGGTGCGATCCTTCGTACTCAAAACGCATATCGCCATGGGCATCAATTTGAACCACCGTAAAAGGGTCAGATAAAGCCTGTCGATAAGCTTGTACTACTCCCGTGGTGATAGCGTGTTCACCCCCGACGGCGACGACAAATTTATCATCGGCAATTAAACGCGAAACTGTAGCTGTGGTGACGGCTAACATCTCCTCGGCGGACAATTGCGGTTGTTGACGGGTATCTGCGATCGCATCATGGGTATAGATGCCCACTTCTAAACAGGTTTCCCTCTTAAGTTCCTCATCATAGGCTTCCAATTGTTGGGAAGCGGTAATCACCGCCGCCGGTCCAGTTTCACAACCCTTGCGATAGGTGGTGGTGGCCTCGTAGGGAATCGGCAGGATCACGGCCTTAGCTGTGGCGTAAGATGCGATCGCTTCACTCCCTAAAAATTGTTCGCTACCGGTGGCGCAAGACAATAACATGGGCAAGTCACAGAAAATTTTAGTCCAATCTTCTATTATAAATATTTTGACTATTTTTGTCTATCTCAACTGACCCCAGACATATATACTACAATAGCCAAAACCCCTTATCTATCAATAGATACATCCCTTAACTTTTCTTGGTGTACCCGTGTTTATTGTAATATTTCTCAATGGACAGGGAGCGAGCATATTTGCTGAAACCGAGTTAGATTTATGGGGGGTTTCCTTGATTTCTACCAGGGAAGAGGGCATCAGAAATTCTCTTAATTCCTTCCAAGGCACAGGTTATGGCCTTTTGTCAAGAACGTCAGTTAAATTGCTTTTTTTATATAACTCATTCCCCCTTAATTGAATAAGTTGAGGGGGAATTTTATAGATTAATTTTCGGCTTCATTTTCTAAAATTTCCTGTAATTGTGAACGCAATGGAGTTAGATTATTTTCAATCGTCCGCCAAGCAATTGCCAATTCTACCCGAAAATATTCATGAAAAATGACATTTCGCATATCTCCCATTAAACGCCAAGTAATTTGAGAATAACGCAATTGTATCTCACTAGGAATATTTCTAGATGCCTCACCAATAATTCCTAAATTATAAAGAACTGCTTTAAGAGTCACTCGATTTGAGCTAAAATCTTCAAAGGTCATATTAGCCGTCCATTCCAAGATTTCATCAATGGATTCAATAATATCTTGAAGACGAAGTTGCCAATCTCTAAAAGGCATTAATCACATCCTTTAATACAGGTTGTCGTAAATGTTCTTTTAAAGAATCTTGAGTACCTAAATCAACAGAACATCCTAATATATCTTCTAAGTAAAGTCGTACCTCGATAAACTCAAATAACCCTACCGCTTTACTAAATTCTACCAATAAATCTACATCACTGTCAAAACGTGCTTCATCCCTTGCTACTGAACCAAATAGAGACAGAGATTTTACCCCTAGTTTTTCTAATTGTTCTCGGTGTTTTGCGAGAATTGTTAGTACCTCATCTCGTTTCATGGCTATTTCCTGAAATCTGATTCCTTCATTGTAACCTTAATGGTTGTCTCGTTGATATTGGCTCTCATGATGAAGTTTATTAAAATAGAAATTATTATTGAACTTAGAAATGCTCTGCCAGTGCCAAATACCACCATTAATTAGGTTACTTAGGTTTTTTAAGTTGCTCTTTAACTAATTCTAAGGGAAGTTTTAATACTCTAGCAATTTGTTCTACGGTTAAGCCTTCTTTCATCAATTCTGTAGCGATTTCGAGTTTATATTTTTCAGCAAGATTAGATTTTTGTAATTGGTTTTCTGGTAGTTGATTACAGATATGACCTTTATTAATTTGGACACCGTTAACGACATTATTGTTAGCGACATTATAATAATATCTTCGCAGACTAGACCTGAGATTAGCTTTATTAACTTCTTCTCCTAAAATTTCCGATAAGGTTTTCCATAGCTTACCGGCTACATCCTTGACATATTTCTCGGAACGATGATGACTTTTAGCGATTTCTGTGTATTTTTGATGGTTAATCACCCCTTCTAAGATTTCAGACTGAACATCATCTAAATTCTCTCCTGTATAGGAGAAGATGAGATTATCAACAGTTGTAATTAAAGAGTGAATATCAAAATTGTTCATGGCATTGGTTTAACTATGGGATTAAGTCATAATTGCTTGACATTATAGCACAGAATGTAAATTTAGGTACTTTATACGACTTTATCTTACTTTTTAGTGCTTGAAAGTTAATCTTTAATGTCATAAGCTCTTAGAAACCTTAGCTTAAGCAAAAATAATGAAAATGAACAGAGTTAAAAGTTCTCTATTGAAATCGGGTTTATGTGTTTTCAGTTTTTCCATATCACTTCTTTGTCAAAAAACTCCTGTACTGTCTGCTACAGTATCAAGTTCTAGTTCAACACTTCAATCTGTAGGTATTGTAAATGACTTTGATAAGATTTCTGTAATATTAGATGGTATTTTAAAACTTTGGGGTATTGTTGCACCTGTTGGAAGACCTTTACAGCCAGAAGATTTTACAACAATTAAATCAGCCAGGTTGTTGATTGCGTGTGTAAATGGAATCTGTGATAAGGATGAATCTCAAAGTAATAGTCTAGTAAGCATTAATAAACGAACAGTAGAAAAAACAGGACAAGTTAGTTCAATAGCATCAATTAGTGGTGCTTTAACCCAAACTAGCATTGGAAAGAATCCGGCTTGTGTCGGAGATATGTTTGTTGATGGTCTCAGTCCCATTAAGTGTGAAAAAAATGTTAAGGCCGTTGGTAAACCTGGAGAGGTATTTGTAAAAAATGTAACCGCATCTGCCTTTGGTCTTGTTTATGATGGCAGGGGTGGAAGACTGCTTATGGACGGAGCAGAATCCATGGACGAAGTTTATAGATCTAGTGCGATCGCCGATCTTGTAGGGTGCGTTCCCTAAGGCAACTTCTACCGCTCCAGCGATCGATTTTTGGGGAACGCACCATGCCTATTGATTGAAGCTGTAAGAACGATTTCTGCAAAGGCTGTGAAATTGAAGGCTCTTGTGCAGGTCAGTGTCAAGTCACTTTGGAGTCTTCCAGAAATGACAGTCAATTAGTTGGAAAAATGTGCGAGTTAATGATTGCAACTACACAGAATTTGGTTGACGAATATCTAGAAGGCAGCTGAAATTCTGTGTTTATGACTAAGAACTAGCTGCCCAAAGCAAAGACACTTCATATTGATTAAATGTTGAATCCGCACTCACAAGTATCATAGGGAGCATCTCACTTACGCAATAAGTAATTATACTTAGCCTAAAAGCCACTCTTAATCGTGTCTTGGAACGAAATAGAGGCTTTTAAAGACTGCGTACATGGAGAATTAAAACAAGAATCTCATTGCAAAGGTGAGATGCTCCCAGTATCATATCTTCTACCTGAGCTTGTGCAATCAGCATTCGGTCAAAAGGATCACGATGATGTAAAGGCAATGCAGCCGCCCGCAAAGCATGAGAAGCATTGATCTCTAACGATCTAGCTCCTAGTTGAGTCATTCGAGTAGAGACATAATTATCTATTTGCTCTGGCAGTGGTAATTTACCGATTGAGACTTTAATTCCCATCTCCCAAACACTGGCAACAGAAAACCACACTTCATTGCTTTCGTTTGCAATTTGTTCAATTACATTCTCACTTAACTTGTCTGGTTGGGCAAACCACCACAGCCAGCATTGTGTATCCAGTAAAAGTCTCACTCCGCACCACCCTCAAATGCTACCAAAATATCTTCTGGTAAAGGAGCATTAAAATCATCTGGTACGGTAAACATCCCTCGATCTTGTCCTAAACTAGACCGTCGATCTAAAGATGTCCGAAATGGAACAAGTTTAGCAATTGGAATACCTCGGTTTGAAATAACGATTTCCTCTCCGAGTTCCACACGGGACAATAGCCGAGAAAGGTTTGTTTTAGCCTGATGAATGTTTACAGTTTCCATGCTCTTAAAAAACCAAATCTACAAACTAAGTTTAGTTTAAATGACTTTAGGATACAATGACTATAAAAGCTAGTAGCCAGTTGGATATATTTGTTATGGAATTAATATCCCGTGTTGTTCACAGTGATCCCGACATTCTAGGGGGAACCCCTGTTTTTGTAGGAACTCGTGTGCCGATGAGAACCCTACTTGATTATCTTGAGGCTGGTGATTCATTAGAGGTATTTCTAGACCATTTTCCCAGTGTCAGTCGAGAACAGGCGATCTCAGCCCTTGAATTAGCAAAGGAAATGTTGACAGCCTATGCGAATCCTGCTTGATGAATGCGCCCCACGCCCGTTAAAGCGTGAGCTTGCCGATTACGAGGTATGCACAGTTGTTGAGATGGGATGGTCAGGGAAAAAGAACGGTGAGTTGCTGAGGCTGATGAGTCAGGAGGGTTTCACGATTCTCCTCACTACAGATCAAAATTTGCGTTATCAGCAAAATTTACAGCAAACTGGAGTGGCAGTTATTGTTCTTGTAGCAACCAGCAACAAACTTTCTGACTTACTTCCCCTAATGCCAGATGCCTGTAGCGTATTAGATAAAGTCTCTCCAGGAGAAGTGATTGAAGTTGGAGGCTCCTGAAGGTTGTGTTGGCGAAAGCAGCATAACTCCGCATCCCTGGCGATATCTCGATCCCAAATTACGGGAATCTGCTGTTTAGCGATTAATTCCGCTTCTTCTCGACAAATAGCCCGAATTCCCACGGGTAAAGTCGGTAAACCCATTTCTAACACCCGACGCATCACACAGGCGTGGTTATGGTGCGATCCTTCGTACTCAAAACGCATATCGCCATGGGCATCAATTTGAACCACCGTAAAAGGTTCCGATAAAGCTTGTCGGTAAGCTTGTACTACTCCCGTAGTGATAGCGTGTTCACCCCCGACGGCGACGACAAACTTATCATCGGCAATTAAACGAGAAACTGTAGCTGTGGTGACGGCTAACATCTCCTCGGCGGACAATTGCGGTTGCTGACGGGTATCGGCGATCGCATCATGGGTATAGATGCCCACTTCTAAACAGGTTTCCCTCTTAAGTTCCTCGTCATAGGCTTCCAATTGTTGGGAAGCGGTAATCACCGCCGCCGGCCCGGTTTCACAACCCTTGCGATAGGTGGTGGTGGCCTCGTAGGGAATCGGCAGGATTACGGCCTTAGCTGTGGCGTAAGTGGCGATCGCTTCACTACCTAAAAACTGTTCGCTACCGGTGGCGCCAGACAATAACATGGGCAAATCACAGAAAATTTTAGTCCAATCTTCCATTATAAATACTTTGACTATTTTTGTCTATCTCAACTGACCCCAAACATATCTACTGCAATAGCAAAAAACCCTGATCCATCAATGAATACATCCCTCGATTTCTCGCTCAAGATTGGTTTGCTGCGGGCGATAATCTGGAAACCCACATTCCGCACCCTCAACTGTCACATAAGCTGTCCCCCTCCAGAGACTTGAGTAAAAATACTTAGCTGGTGAAGGTTTTCTCGGTGGCCGTTAGGGGGAGCTTGAGACCCCTA
>NZ_SFBZ01000217.1:0-3953 GCF_007095495.1 Microcystis sp. M_QC_C_20170808_M9Col
GACATCGATAATTTTTTGGCGAAAATCTACGGAATAGGGTCTCATAGGAAGCTGGTAAGTTCTATTATTTGTCTATTTGCTTTCCATTGTACTTCATAGCTCCAAGAATTGCTATAATTAGCCTGATTATAGCAGTTATCTTTGCCAAAACAAATGCTAAAAGCTGGTCTGCAAAAAGCTAATAGCTAAAATAACTGACAACCGATCGAGTCTAAACATCTCCCCCATGTCAGGGCGCTATAGCTGACAATGAGTCGCTATAATAGAGTTCGCCGATCGCTAACTTCTCCCTCGGTAAAATCTCTATGACTGGAAGACTGAACAAGCTACAACAAGATTTAAAGAACATAGAAACGGAAGTGGCAAATTTAGCCGAAAGAATGCGAGAAAAATACCGAATTTATCTTGATTTACTCGGTGAATCTCTCTATAAACAGGCGATCGGGGCAGTGTATTATATCTGTACCCGTTACTATGGGGGGGAATTTCTGGCCCTCTCCCACAGCAATCGTCAGAAACTACAAGAGGAGATCAAAGCTCTAGGACAAGAGGCTAAAGCCAGTTTACAGCAATTGGGCGAGCAGAGCTTCGAGCGAGGGGCATTTTCAGGGGTAGGATTCTCTAAAAGTCCAGCAGAGACAGTTAACACCCCAGATTTCTGGAAACTTTTTCTAGACAAACGGGAAAATCTAGCCGCAACTGGAGAGATTAATAACCCCGATATTTTACTTTATTGTTGTCGAGTGCTGGAAAAAAACTGTGTCGAGATTCTCAATCATCTCTCTAAACAAATTAATCAGCAACTACAAAAAGCTTATATTCTTCCCCCTCATCTACCCAGTCAAATTATCGATATGGCAATTCAAGCGGGAGAAGAAGGACAATCCCTAGGTGGAGGAAATAATATGTTAAACATTCTAGTGGAAGCTAAAAACCCTGAACCAGAGGAAGAAAAAGATGAAGATGAAGATGATGGGGATGAGCATGATTTTTCAAGTGGCAAAGTCACTAAAGTAACAGCGATTCATCTACGAATGGCTGAACTGGAATTTGCTGATACGCGCTTAAGTGTGGAAAGAAATCAAATTCGCTCCCTTTGGGAACAATTAAATCGTCTAGGGGAACAATATCATCGTATTCGCAAAGAATATACTATCGCTCAAGCGGAAGCGGCATGGCGCAGTAGTTGGTACGATTAATCAGTTATGATCAAACAGGGGTATCAGGGAAGCATAATACTGGGAAATTTGGAATCAAGAGGCAATTATGAAAGGGGAAATACCCGACTGGGTGAGATTACAAAAAGCCTTATCTGTAGAAGCGGAAAAAGGTTATCCCGATCTTCAGGGAAATCAGTACCGTTTTAGCGAGTTTTTCTGTCTTAGTTTCGGGGATAATCCTCCCGTGGGAATTTCCACCAGTGAGAGAAATCGCTGGCGAGAATTAGCCCAAAAATTTGCCCAATATTCCCAGTTTAATCCCAGACAAAGACAACAATTAGTCACCGAAACTCGCAATTTTTTACAACAATTACGGCAAACTTTAGAAGCAACCCCCACCCCAAAAGAACCAGCTGTGGCGAAAATTATTAATACCACTCCCATCACGGCAAAGGCTATTTCTCCACGGCAAGTTACCCTCGAACAACCCTTGAAATATCTAGCGGAAGTGGGAGAGAGAAAAGCTGGTCTTTTAGAAAAATTAAACCTCCACAAAGTTGAAGATTTATTATATTATTATCCCCGGGATCATGTTGATTACAGTCGTCAAGTCAATATCGCTAATTTAACCGAGGGGGAAACGGTAACTTTAGTGGGGAATGTCAAGCGCTGTAATTGTTTTACTAGCCCCAAAAATACCAAGTTAGCTATCTTTGAATTGCTCTTACAGGATCGCACTGGACAGATAAAATTAAACCGTTTTTATGCGGGAACTCGCTATACTAATCGTGCTTGGCAAGAAGGACAAAAAAAACTCTATCTGGTGGGTTCGGTGGTGGCGGTTAGTGGTTTAGTCAAAGCGGGAAAATATGGGTTAACTTTAGAAAATCCTGAATTTGAATTATTAGACAGTTCTGGGGCAAGTATTGAGTCCTTAAAAATCGGGCGTATTCTGCCGGTTTATCCCCTCACCGATGGAGTACCCGCCGACCTAATTAGAAAGGCTGTAGTCGCCGCTTTTGGGGCAGTAGAGGCGATAAAAGATCCCTTGCCTTTCGGTCTAAGAAAACAATACGGATTAATCGATTTAAAAACGGCAATTACTAACATTCATTTCCCTAATAATGCCGAGATTCTAAGTCAAGCGCGACGGCGATTAGTCTTTGATGAATTCTTCTTTTTACAATTGGGTTTTCTGCGGCGGCGGCAACAGTATCGTCAGACACAGAAAAGTGCTGTTTTTAGTGCTAAGGGTCAATTAATTGATCGATTTAATCAGATAATTCCCTTTCAATTAACTAATGCTCAAAAACGAGTTATTGAAGAAATTTTAGAGGATTTAGATTCTAGCACCCCGATGAATCGTCTTGTGCAGGGGGATGTGGGTTCTGGCAAAACAATTGTCGGAGTTTATGCTATTTTAGCAGCCCTACAATCCGGTTATCAAGCGGCATTAATGGCTCCCACGGAAGTTTTAGCAGAACAACATTATCGTAAGTTAGTTAGCTGGTTTAATCTCTTACATTTACCCGTAGAATTATTAACTGGTTCCACAAAAACCGCTAAACGGCGAGAAATTCACGCCCAATTAGAGACAGGAGAATTACCACTTTTAGTGGGAACTCATGCCCTAATTCAAGATGCAGTTAATTTCCGCAAATTAGGTTTAGTTGTTATTGATGAACAGCATCGTTTTGGGGTACAACAAAGGGCAAGATTATTAAGCAAAGGAGAGTCTCCCCACGTTTTAACCATGACAGCAACACCGATTCCCCGTACTTTAGCTTTAACCCTCCATGGGGATTTGGATGTGAGTCAAATTGACGAATTACCCCCCGGCAGACAACCGATTCAAACCACTGCTTTAAATGGGAATCAAAGAAGGGCTGCCTATGATTTAATTCGGCGTGAAATTGCCCAAGGCAGACAAGCTTATGTGATTTTTCCCTTGATTGAAGAATCGGAAAAATTAGATGTTAGAGCTGCGGTGGAAGAATATCAAAATTTATCAGAAAAGATTTTTCCCAATTTTAATATCGGTTTACTCCATGGTCGCATGAGTTCCGCCGAAAAAGAGGAAATCTTAACAGCTTTTCGCGATAATATTCTGCAAATTATTGTCTCAACTACGGTTATCGAAGTGGGGGTGGATGTTCCCAATGCCACGGTGATGTTAATTGAAAATGCCGAACGTTTTGGCCTTTCACAATTACATCAATTACGGGGGCGCGTGGGCAGAGGTTCCCATCAATCCTATTGTTTACTTTTAAGTGGCAGTAATAGTGCTAATTCCCGTCAAAGATTAACGGTTTTGGAACAATCCCAAGACGGCTTTTTTATCTCGGAAATGGATATGCGATTTCGCGGTCCGGGGGAAGTTTTAGGACAACGACAATCGGGTTTACCAGATTTTGCCCTCGCTAGTTTAGTCGAGGATCAAGAGGTGTTAGTTTTGGCAAGAGATGCCGCCGAAAAAATTATGTTAGATGATCCCCATTTAATCACTTTGCCCAATTTGAAACAAGCCTTAGAAGCTAAATATCAACGGATGTTGGGAGCGGATATTTTAACTTGATTTAGATGTTCAGTAATCAGTAATACTAAATCCAGTTATTAAAAACTGATTATTTATTCTCCGTTTTGCATAGCCCATACTCAACGGATTTACTATTACCCCACATTCCGCACCCTGGTCGTTGAAATCAAAAGTTGCTCTAGCCCTTGTATAGTAAGACTTTTAGCGATTACTAAGAATTATGAAGTGTCACACTCTAGTCAGCGATCGCCAGCTTA
>NZ_SFBZ01000218.1:0-6521 GCF_007095495.1 Microcystis sp. M_QC_C_20170808_M9Col
TTTTTCGACTTAGTTGCCGGCAGCTTGCCGCCAACTCACTCCTCTAGATAAGTATTTTGACTCACGCTCCTTCCTCTTTCGAGACGTTGTGACACTTAGGGTGCGGAATGTGGGTTCTAACGTAAAGCCAACCTAGAACGGCGGGGTTTCAGACCCAAAATTTCCGATGAAAGCGTATATTGGAAATAGAGCCATCCCTAGAAAAGTGAGCCACTGTTATGAATTCTTTTGCGCTTCCCGTCTTTCTGCAATCAGGTTTAACCCTACTGGCATTTTTAGTGCTGGTTATCCTGATGGCCTAAATCTTAATCCGTCTGTGACTTCGATCGAGCAGGGGACGATCGATAGCGCCGACTAGATTTTCATAGACGGTTAACAGTTGGTCAGCGATCGCCGACCAACTATATTGATTTAAGACTAAATCCCTGGCATTTTTCCCTCGTTGTTGGCGAATTTCAGGATTAGTCAGGGCAGTTGCCAAAGTATTAGTTAAATCCTCCAGCTGACAAGCTGTCACCCATCCCGCAGCCGCTGCTGCCACCGCAGGATGCAGATCCACCCGGTCGGAGATAACCACGGGAATTCCGGCAGCCATAGCTTCTGCCACTGCGATGCCAAAATTTTCATAGTAGGAAGGTAAAACAAATAAATCGGCCCTAGCGAGGAGGTTATTTTTTACTTCTCCGGTCACAAATCCGGTAATTGTTGTATTTTTGCCCAAGATTGACCGCTCGATCTGATTTTTAATGCGATTTTCGTACTCCCGATCCTGGGGATTGCCTCCTGCTAAGACAAAATGAAAATCTAGGCCCTTTGCTAACAGACTTTCTAAACTGGGCAGCAATAAATCTAGACCTTTTTTCGGGTCAAGACGGGACATATAGAGGATGATCGGTTTATTTTGGGGAAGATCAAAACCGTTTACCGGTAGAGCTTGTGGGTTAAAAAAATCTACCCCTAGGGGGATGATAATATCTTTCGTTGTTATATTAAATCTTTCGGCGATTTGACACTCCTGCTGACTGGTAAAATGAACTGCCGCCGCCGCCGCTAAATTGGGTTTTTCCAGAAAATTGGCATATATTTGTTTAAGTTGCCGTTTTTTTTGCAAATCTGCCGGATCGAGGGTGCCTAGGGGACGGAGAATATAGGGCAGTTGACGGTAACGAGCGATCAAAGCCGATATACTGCTCACTGGGGAGAATAAGGCATGAATATGGGCGATATCGTAATCTTTTGCCCTATTAGCCAACCAAGTAAACAGATCAAGGGAAAATTTATAGCGGCGAAAGGGAGAACAGCGAAAATAATAGATTTGATAGCCATTTTGACTAACAGGGACCCCTAAAGGCACATCTAGGGGTGCTTGTCCCGTGTCACCATTGGAATCGGTGGTAATAATAGTCACCTCTTGGCCTAGTTGCGCCAAGGCCGCTGACAAACCGAGTGCCATTTGACTAGGGCCACCATAAACAAGGGAAATCGAAGGAACAATCTGAAGAATTTTCATCGAAAAATTGGGTCAGAAACCCCGTCGTTCTAGGTTGGCTTTACTGTTAAATACTAGCGCATTTGCACGATATATGCTAGAAAGTGCCACTTAGAGCGACTCTAAGACCAGAACAGAGTAAATCTGTTAAGGCAGCTGGGAAACCGCTCAAGAAACCCCAAGAGGATATCAAATTCAGCTAGTCCGGAACAGGGAACGGTTGAAAACGAATATCAAATTTAGATGGACAATAGCTTATCCCTCTGATTTACCAGTTATCAGTAAACAGTAAGCAGTTATCAGTGATGAGACGGGGAGTAGGTAGCATTTTCATGGCTCAGTAAATGATAATCGGTCAAGGGTAAAAAGACAGCAAGAAACCGCCATTTAATACTGCTCATCTAATACCGATCACTTAATACTCAAATCTGATAACTGCTCACTGATAACTGCTCACTGAAAAGGCTAAAGGTTAACCATTCATCGATAAATATTTAGCCACCGATTGCACATCTTTATCACCCCGTCCAGAGAAATTAATAACAATGCGAGGACTACCAGTTACTTGTGGGCAAAGAGTTTCTAAATAGGCTAAAGCGTGGGCAGTTTCTAGGGCCGGAATAATCCCTTCTAAACGGGAAACTCTTTGAAAAGCTTCTAATGCTTCCCGGTCAGTGACACTGTAATATTCGGCGCGACCACTATCTTTTAAAAAGCTATGTTCTGGCCCGACTCCGGGATAATCTAAACCGGCACTAATTGAGTGGGCCTCGATAACTTGACCTTCGCTATCTTGTAATAAATAACTCATTGCTCCATGTAGAACCCCCGGTTGACCTTGGGTAAGGGTGGCGGCGTGTTTTCCGGAAGCGATACTTTCCCCGGCGGCCTCAACACCAATTAAACGCACGGAAGCTTCTTTAACAAACTCATGAAATAAACCCATAGCATTAGAACCACCCCCCACACAAGCGAGGAGAATATCCGGTAAACCGCCCCATTTTTCCAGACTTTGCTGACGAGTTTCTTGACCGATAACCGCGTGAAAATCGCGCACCATCATCGGATAGGGATGAGGACCTGCCACAGAACCAAGGATGTAGTGAGTGGTTTCCACATTAGTTACCCAGTCGCGAATCGCTTCCGAGGTGGCATCTTTCAGGGTTCCTGTCCCGGCGGCCACGGGTTGCACCGTCGCCCCAAGCAGTCTCATGCGGAAAACATTGAGTTCCTGGCGTTCCATGTCGTGAATTCCCATATAAATCACGCATTCTAGACCAAAACGAGCGCAAACCGTAGCGGTGGCCACGCCGTGCTGTCCTGCCCCGGTTTCGGCGATAATTCGCTTTTTACCCATGCGTTTGGCTAATAAAACCTGACCGAGGGCGTTATTAATCTTGTGGGCCCCGGTATGGTTTAAATCTTCCCGTTTCAGGTAAATTTGCGCCCCAGTACCGTCAGCTTTGGCATAATGGGCGGTGAGACGTTCGGCAAAATATAAGGGACTAGGTCTACCGACGTAATCCTTGAGCAGTTGATTTAATTCTTCTTGAAAATCGGGGTCGTCTTGATACTGATTATAGGCCGTTTCTAGTTCACTTAAGGCTGGCATCAGGGTTTCTGGGACGTATTTGCCCCCGTAGCGTCCAAAACGCCCAAAAGCATCGGGATACTGGGTTGCTGTGCCGGCTGAGGCGGCATAAATTGGCGTGATAGTCATGTAAACCTTCGATGAGAGACTTATGATCCATTATAAATCTAAGGGTTTAGTCTCTGGGTTAACCTGAGTTCGAGGGCAATCATCGCCTAACCCACTTAATCATCAAAGGGTGAGCATTGCCCACCCTTTGACTGATTTTACAGCCAAATACTCACATCAACTTTTAACACCTGTCCTAATAGTAATAACCATTTTAATTGAGTCATCGGCCAGGGACAGGCAGCGTCTATTGAATTGGACCGCCAAGAATTAGGAACTAG
The DNA here is from genome assembly GCF_007095495.1 of Microcystis sp. M_QC_C_20170808_M9Col. NCBI lineage: Bacteria > Bacillati > Cyanobacteriota > Cyanophyceae > Chroococcales > Microcystaceae > Microcystis > Microcystis sp. M_QC_C_20170808_M9Col. The sequence continues at coordinate 3,470 of NZ_SFBZ01000218.1, forward strand.
ACGATCATGGAAGTAATAATAGTATAATTCCTGAGAGCGATCGAGGGATAATCCTAGCTTTAATTGTTGGCTAACTTCAATTAAACGGGTGATTAGGCGAGTATCCTCCTCCGCCGTTAAAGGATCGCCATCGTGTAATAATTTCCCAAGAGATTGCCAGAGCAGACTTTCTAAGGTTTGACGCGCTTCGGGAATGTTTAATTGACAGTGTAAATGATTGGCTTCCTTAGCAATAGCCAATAATTGATCGAGATTATTCTCCGTTGCTTGCCGCTGCTCAAAATCTTTTTCTAGGGCATTAATCATCTGTAAACAACGGTGAGAAATGGCAATATCGGCCGCTACCTGTAACTCTTGAGGTACGGGCAGCTCATCCCGTTGGAAAGCCGCTAAAATCCCGTAATTATCCCGATAAACTTGGGTGTATAATTGATCGAGACGTTTTTTAGTTTCGGCTGTCACCTTCTGCATGATCCGGTGTCTTTCATCGGCAAAAAGATGGGGTAAAGCAAAAAAGTTTTCTCCCAATCCGCGCCCCATTTCTACGATCATGGTCGAGACACTGGCCTGTTGTAAAGATTCAAAGAGATGATCCTTAAGATTGGTATAGATTAACCGACCGTTAAAAGGTTGAATGCAGCAGTAAAAATCCCAACCTCCTAAATGTAGAACAGCAAAGACAAAATGTTCACTTTCTTGGGTAATTTCTGAGGTTAATTCCACCTGTCCCACTGCTAAAGTTAAAGACCCGATCGCTTGTTTTTGATAATCTAATTGACGGGTATTGTAACAATAAATCCGATGATGACTGGGATAATTGGTAAATAGGGAACTAATAGCGTAATGGGCTGCCACCCGTTCCAAATCCACCCGCGCAGAAGTGACCAATTGTCGATAGACATCAGCCCCATCTTGATATAACTTAACGTTACTGGGGGCGAAAGCTAGACGACTGAGGAAATTCATTTCTAATTGAATGCCGGCCACTTCTCCGGCTAATTCCAGGGCCCGGCCAGCATATCTCAAAATTTGCGTACCTTCAGGTCGAGAAATTTCCTCAAAAAACCAGCCACAACTGGTAAACATCAATAAAGCCTGTCTTTGCATTTCTAATAAACGCAAAGCATCGATTTTCTCGCTTTTACTCAGGTTGCGACTTTGATGCAAAGCGAGGAAATGTTCGATCGCGTCTGGGGAGCGATCTAAAATAACTGCAATGTAGTCATCCCTTGTCTGCCAAGGATCGCGGAAAAATTCCTGTCCTTGAATCTCATATACCTTAATTAACTCATCTCTGAGCCAATTTAGGGACTCCCGCAGGGGTTTACGCCATTTTTGCTGGTAATTTCCCCCTCCCCCACAACCACAGTCATCCTGCCAACGATTTACGCCATGGACACAACTCCAAGCGGTCACGGGTTTTAATTCCACTTCCCAAGTGGGGGGGCAAATACTGAGATAATGGGCGAAATTGGTGACTGTCCAGCCGTTTTTAGGGAAAGATTCCGTAAAAGCATAGCTAAGACACTTCTCTGTCCCCTGTTTGTGGTGGCCGAAGGTTTCCCCATCGGTAGCGACGCTGATTAACTGGGAGGGACGATGATCCCCTTTAATTGCCTGTCCCAGACGACCGACGAGAAAATCACTGCTGGCTAGGACATCATTAAAGCCCATATCCCGAGAAATTGGACCATCGTAGAAGAAAATATCCAGATAACGACCATCGGGGATGTAACAGCGATAGGGACGGGTGGGATCGATTTGACCTCCGGCCACCGCGTGCCATTGGGGATGAGGATCCTGGTCGCTAGGGAAAGGACGACAGCGCAGGGCCTGGGAAGGGGCTAAAATGGTAAATTTAATCCCTTCATCGATTAAAGCTGTCACTGTGGCTAAATCAATGGCTGTTTCCGCTAACCACATTCCTTCGGGATCGCGACCGAAACGGTGCTGAAAATCGGCTTTTCCCCAGCGAATTTGGGTGTATTTGTCCTGTTTGTTGGCTAGGGGCAGAATGATATGATTATAGACTTGGGCGATGGCGTTACCATGACCGTTTAAGCGTTGACAACTTTTTTGATCCGCTGTCAGGATGCGTTGGTAAACTTCGGGATCATGGGATTGCATCCATGACATGAGGGTGGCCCCGATGTTAAAGCTGAGATATTCGTAGTTATTAACTATTTTGATCACTTCCCCCCGGTCATTGTAAATGCGCGCAAAAGCATTGGCACGATAACACTCGTGATGGATGCGTTCATTCCAATTATGGAAGGGATGGGCGCTCGGTTGCCGTTCAATTCTGTCTAGATAGGGATTTTCTCGCGGTGGTTGGTAAAAATGTCCGTGAACCGTGATATAAACTCCGTGAGCGGTTTTCAGGGGATCGACCCCCGTATCGGTATAGGAATAAAAGGTTGTAGAAGGATTTTCAACAAGATAAGTCATAGAAAGGCCTAGAAAATCGGTTTTTTTGAGCGAAAATAGCTGTAGAATGTAGCGACCTGATGTTTTAAAAAACTGAAAACCTGGCCGTTTTTTACGGCCTTGGGGTCACAATATCACATTTTATTTTCCTAGCAAAGCTAAGGTTAACAATTCGCAACTTCTCTATACACAGCACTAAGTAATACTAAATCTTGTTACAAAATCTAGCTTTTTCGGGTAAGCTGTTGACTATCTAGGGCTGACTGACCATCCTTTGCCATCGGCGTTCTAGCCTAGGAGAGATGCGATCGCTCTTACCCCTGCCCCAAAAGCGATCGCCAAGCTGAGGAAAATTTGGCCACGCCCAAAAATGATCGCCTTTAATCATCAATGTTTTTGACGGGTTACGCTGTGCCAACCCATCCTACGGGATCAGAGATCGCATCACCACTTCATGAAGGGTGGCGGACTAAACGGATGTTTTACAAACCACTGGCGCGCGCCTTTCATCGGAAATTTTGGGTCTGAAACCCCGCCGTTTTACGGCGGCTTTGCTGTTAAATATGAGCATCGTTTACGAAATATGTGTTAGAATGTGAGGTATGGAAAAAGCCTATTCTTACCG
>NZ_SFBZ01000219.1:0-18343 GCF_007095495.1 Microcystis sp. M_QC_C_20170808_M9Col
CTTTGTATTTTTCTGGATTAAAAGTAAGGGTCATTTTTCCATTGCTCCTTATCGTATTCAGCGTGAGTTAAAACATACTTGATATAAATTAGCCGCTTCTGATAATCGATACTGGTTATGAGACGATAACTATTCCCTTTAATGTTAAAAACAGTAAAGTTACCAACTGCTTCTGCTTTAGGAAATACTGTTTGAACCTCAACTAAATTATACCAAATCGCTTTACTGGCAATTTTATACCAATTCTCTAAAGCTATTCGGGAATCAGCGTGTTTATTCGTAAATTCTCGTAGTCTTCGATAGCTGATGACGTGCATTTATAAAAACAAACATAAATTATCTCTGGGGGTGATTCGCTGCCAAAGTTGGTTTTCCATAGGTAATTCAGTTGCCTGTAATCGTCCAATCTTCTGCTCTTAAACCGGCAATTTGCCCAAAATCTGAGAGATTTCTCGTCAGCAGGATAGCCTGATTAACCATTGAGATAGCAGCAATCTTCAAATCCATCGAACCCAAACGAGGGTAAGTTACCCGAAGTTCTTGAAAAACTTGACCTGCCTTTTCATCAAAGCCGACAATGGGAATCGTGCGATAATTAGCGAGGTGCTTTTCTAGCCTTCGATAGGCAACAACTTGGGTTTCAATCGAACTGGTCTTGGCTATGTAACTGAGCCATCCCCGCATTTGTTCTTCGTAGGTGATAATTGTGGTGGCAACTTCGCTGCTCGTAATAGCAGCCAGTTTTTTCAGCAATTGTTGTGCCGGTTGACCCCCGCGATCGAGAATAGTAATATGATCTGTGTCAAGGAGATACATTTCAGGGTTCGGATGCTTCCTCGGCTAAAGGTTTTAGAGACTGACGGTACTCTTGACCAAACTGCATTGCCTCTTCGTAAACCGGATCGTCAGCAAAAGTGCCGACAATTTTTTCCCACCAGGGAGTTTCGCTGACAGTAGGTAGCAAACGCTTAAGCAGTGCTACTTCAGCTTCTAAAGCTGCTAGTCTTATCTCTAGATCAGTGCTTAACATGGTTGACATATCCTCCTATTCTGCTCTTGCTCAAAGGTTAGCTTTAAAACAAAAACTGCTAAATCCCAGCCAGAAGCCATAAGATGAACTGATGAAACCATACACAGCACTCCGGGTAAAATTACCGATGAACGATTGTACACAATTCTGTCTTTAAGTCAAGTGGCTTTACAAAACTTTAAGCAATTTCTTGACAAAATTTAACCTTTTTTCTCATTTTTGAACCCTCAAAAATTAATTATGCAAGAGGTTTAATCTACTATAGCGGTTTTCAGTCCAATAAGGTATAGTAAATCCCTTGATAGATAGGCGTTTCAGCGTTTCAATCGGGACTCACTTCTGGGAAAACCGCTATAGGCACAACTAGGGATACTATGACCAACTCATGGCTGATGCTCTTAAAGCTACTGGACTCTCTTATTCTTTGTGTGATAAATTTAACTTATATAGTAGTGATCGATCTTTGTGTCCTTTGTGTCTCTGTGGTTCGTTCCCCTCACTATTTATTGCCGGCAGTCTTCATTGACTATCTAGACCAAAAAAGCCAGTCTTCCCTAATTTTTCGGGAAAACTGGCCAAGCTAATCTTGAGATTTTAACCGACGTTAGCGGTTTGTTTTTGGCTAAAAAATGCCGCTAAAACCTGTTGGGCAATCTGGGGACTGGTTAAACCCAAATCAGCGAAGGATTCCTCTGGTGTTGCGTGATCCACTAATTTATCGGGAACCCCGAAACGCTTGACCGGAACTAGAATATTAGCATCCTGTAAAGCTTCCAAAACCGCAGAACCAAAACCACCCATCAAACAACCTTCTTCTAAAGTCACCACTTTACCAAGACGTTGAGCAAGGGGAAAGATAAGTTCTGTATCAAGGGGCTTGACAAAACGAGCATTAACCACTGTGGCTTCGATGCCGTGTTCGCTGAGGATTTCGGCCACCTGTAGGGAAGTGTTGACCATCGTGCCGTATCCCAACAGGAGAATATCATCGCCACTGCGGAGAATTTCGCCCTTACCGATGGGTAAAGCTTCCCAACCTTCTTCCATCAGGGGAACCCCTAAACCGTTGCCCCGGGGGTAACGCATGGCAATGGGGCCGCTGGTATGATTAATCCCCGTCACCACCATTCTTTGCAGTTCCGCCTCATCTTTCGGGGCCATAATGGTCATATTGGGGATACAACGCAGGTAGGCGATATCGTACATCCCTTGGTGGGTCGGTCCATCGGCCCCGACAATACCGGCCCGGTCCATGCAGAAGAAAACCGGTAGATTTTGAATGCAGATATCATGAATAATCTGATCAAAAGCCCGCTGCAGGAAAGTAGAGTAAATGGTGACAACCGGGCGCATTCCTTCGCAAGCAAGACCACCAGCGAGAGTAACGGCGTGTTGTTCGGCAATTCCCACATCGATGTACTGTTTCGGCAGTTTTGCCTGAAATTTATCTAATCCCGTCCCGGTGGCCATGGCGGCGGTGATACCGATAATGCGCGGGTCATTTTCCGCTAATTTAGTGAGAGTATGCCCGAAAACTTTAGAATAAGCGGGAGGTTTCGGTTTACTGGAGGGAATCGGTTTACCCGTGGCTAAATTAAAGGGATTTTGAGCATGATAACCCACTTGATCTTTTTCGGCCCATTCGTAGCCTTTGCCTTTAACGGTGGCAACGTGGACGAAAACCGGTCCGTGGACCTTATGGGCCTGTTTAAAAGTGGCGATTAATTCGGGAATATTATGACCATCAATCGGGCCAAAATATTTAAAGCCCAATTCTTCGATGACCGCGCCGACTTTGGGAACTGCTAACCGTTTCATTCCTTCTTTGACTCGTTCCATTTCGGGAGTGAGGGAGTCACCGAAGAAGGGTAGATTTTTAAATTGTTCCTCGAGATTATCGGCGATAAACTGGACGGGTTCGCTCAGACGAACTTTATTGAGATAGCGGGAAATTGCCCCGACGTTGGGGGAAATGGACATCTCGTTATCGTTGAGGATAACCATGATGTTGGTGTTCGGTAAATGTCCAGCATGGTTAATCGCTTCTAGGGCCATACCCCCGGTTAAAGCGCCATCCCCGATGATCGATACCACCTTGAAATCTTCCCCCTTGGCATCCCGGGCTAAAGCCATTCCTAACCCCGCAGAAATGCTCGTAGAGGCGTGTCCAGCCCCAAAATGGTCAAATTTGCTCTCGCAACGTTTTAGATAGCCCGCAATGCCGTTTTTTTGGCGCAGGGTGTGAAAGTCGTTATAGCGGCCGGTAAGGAGTTTGTGCGGATAAGCTTGGTGTCCCACGTCCCAAAGGACTTTATCTCGATCGAGATCGAGGGTCTGGTAAAGGGCGATCGTTAGTTCTACGACTCCTAACCCCGGTCCCAAATGTCCACCGGTAGCGGCGATCGTCTGGAGGTGTTTTTCGCGAATCTGACGGGCAATATCTTCTAATTGACGGAGTGATAAACCATGTAACTGGTTGGGATGAGTAATTTCACTTAGGTGCATATCGGCTTCTTTTTCAAAGTAGTTTATCCCTATACCAACTGTATAGGATTTTCAGCCTGAGATGAGGGAAAATCTAGGCTAATCTGGCCGCCGTGCGTAAAATTTGGCCGGCTAACATGGCAGCCCCAAAACCATTATCGATATTAACCACACCGATACCGACCGCGCAGGAATTGAGCATAGTTAACAAAGGAGCAATACCACCGAAACTGGTTCCGTAACCGATACTCGTGGGAACGGCGATCACCGGGCGATCGACTAATCCCGCTACCACACTTGGTAAGGCTCCTTCCATTCCCGCAACAACAATTAACACATCGGCGGCATCCAATAGATGGCGATGATTCAAGAGGCGATGAATTCCCGCTACTCCCACATCCCAGAGACGCTGCACGGAAAAACCGCATAATTGAGCAGTAACCGCCGCCTCCTCCGCTACGGGAATATCGGCAGTTCCCGCCGTTAGGATGGAAATTATCCCTTTTGGGGGATTTTCTGGGGCAGCTGCGGCAATGGCACAGATGCGGGCTAAGGGATAATAAACTAAGTCTGTCACCTGTTCCTGTAGCTGGGCTGCTATCTCTGCTTCAATGCGGGTGGCCATAACCACGGGACTATTTTGACGCAAAACATGGATAATTTGGGCGATTTGAGCGGTGGTTTTACCCGGCCCCCAGATAACCTCCGGAAATCCCGTTCTTAATTGACGATGATGGTCAATTTTAGCGAAGTCTTCCACCGGTTCAAAGGCCAGATGTTTAAGTTTATCTAAGGCTGTCTCCGGGTTAATTTCTCCCCTGGCAACGGCGGTCAGCAGCGATCGCAAATCGGCAGCATGGAACATGGTCAGTTATCAGTTATCAGTTATCAGTTATCAGTTATCAGTGGGTAAGTTAACAGTTATCAGATTTGAGTTTTAAGTGAGCAGTATGTGTTAAGTGACCAGTATTAAATAGCAGTTTCTTGCCATCTTTTCACTGTTTACTGATCACTGATTACTGCTCACTGCTCACTGATATTAGGAGGCCATGGTGGCTGCCGGACGACGGCGGCGATAAGTACGATTGTTCGCTGGTTCCGTTGCCGCCGCTTGCAGGAGGAAAATCACTAGGGGTTGACTCTGTAACTCCCGTTTGATTAAACGTTGCAAAGTCGTCTCGATTTCGGCCCGCAAACCGGCCCAATCCGGGGACCCCGTGGCGGTTTTAAATTCACCGATGCGATCGCTTAAACAGCGTTCGATCGCCCGAATAATTAGCTGATTCAGCAGCGAGATTTCCACTTTTGTCACCACACCGCGCAAATTAATCTCTGGGGGTGCGCTTAATTGTCCCTCACCGTTGACGAAGGATGCGATCGTAATCACACCATCTTCGGCTAACTGTTGTCTTTCCTGCATAATGTGTTCGTGGACCACACCCGCTTGATCGACTAACTCGATTCCCGAAGGCACTGGCGCGCCGATAGCAATGCGATCGCCAGTTAACTCGATCGTGTCACCATTTTTGACAATCACCATATTTTCGGCAGCAATACCCATACTTTGGGCCATCTGAGCGTGTTTGACCAGCATTCGGTGTTCTCCATGCACTGGCACAAAAAACTTCGGCCGGGTCAAAGATAGCATCAATTTATGGTCTTCTTGGGAACCATGGCCGGAAACGTGAATTCCCTTATCGCGTCCGTAAACTACGTTAGCACCCTGCATCATCAGGCGATCAATTGTATTGACCACAGCGATCGTATTACCCGGAATCGGATTAGCGGAAAAGACAATCGTATCCCCCTGACGCACGCGAATATGAGGATGTTCACCCTTAGAAATCCGCGTCATGGCCGCTAAAGGTTCCCCCTGGGAGCCTGTGGTTAAAATGACGATTTTATCATCGGCTAAATTGCGGGTCGCTTTCAAGGGTTCAAATAGATCATCGGGACATTTTATATACCCCAAATTGCGCGCATGAGCGATGACATTTAACATCGATCGACCCACTACCACCACTTTCCGGTTAAATTTCTGGGCCAATTTCAACACCAGATTAATCCGATGCACCGAGGAAGCAAAGGTAGTGATCATAATCCGTCCCGTTGCTTGGTTAAAAACCCGCTCTAAACCGGGATAAACGGAGGCTTCCGAAGGAGTATAACCGGGTACTTCCGCGTTAGTGGAATCACTCAATAAACATAGCACCCCTTTCTCGCCATGTTCGGCAATTTTTTGCAGATCAAAGAATTCGCCATCCACGGGAGTATGGTCAATTTTAAAATCTCCTGTGTGAATAACTACCCCTAAAGGAGTGTGAATTGCTACACAAAAACTATCGGCGATCGAGTGGGTATTGCGGATATATTCCACCATGAAAGATTTACCTAAACGCACCATTTGCCGGGGAACTACGGTTTCTAATTTGGTACGATTTGCTAATCCTGCTTCTTCCAATTTATCCCGCAATAAAGCCATCGCTAGACGCGGACCGTAGATAATTGGTACATCAAATTGTTTGAGATGGTAGGGAATACCACCGATATGATCTTCGTGACCGTGGGTGACGATCATACCCTTAATTTTATGGCGATTTTCTCTTAGATAAGTCATATCGGGAAGCACTACATTGACCCCGTGCATATCATCGGAAGGAAAAGCTAAACCAGCATCCAGGAGAATAATCTCATCATCGTACTCAAAAACACAGGTGTTTTTGCCGATTTCGTGTAGTCCTCCTAGGGGAATGATCTTTAGTTTTGCTTGGGTTTTATCTTGATTCATTAGGTATCCTTTGATGGTAAGTTATGGTGATTTTTCAGGTGGTTTTTTTGGACGGGAAATCTCAAAAAATGAATAGTTAGAATAAGTCGAACTAGGGAAATAACACCTAGCTAAATTCACTTAGTATCAATACTTTCTAGCAGTTCTAAACTATATTTCTTTTCTAGTTAAGCTATTAATATTATAACCTACTTTCTCGAAAAATCCCAGTTTAGTGGGCAAGAATTTCTAGTATTTTTCTAGATTAAAGCCAATTCTTGCATGATTTTTGCTAATCCTTCTTCTAGTTCGGGACTTAAGGAACATAAAGGAAGTCTTAGACCCCCCACTTCCCAACCGACTAGATTTAAGGCCGCTTTAATTGGAATTGGATTAGTGGCACAGAATAAACCTTTAAACAGGGGAAATAATTTCAAGTTAATCTCGATCGCTTTGGCCGCATCTCCGGTTAATAAAGCTTGAATCATCCCTTGGATTTCTTCTCCCACCAGATGACTAGCAACACTGACCACCCCCACCGCACCACAGGTCATTAGGGGTAAGGTGAGAAAATCATCGCCGGAATAAATAGCGAAATTTTCAGGAGTATGACAGTAAATCTTACAGGTTTGTTCTAAATTACCACTAGCTTCTTTTACCGCCACAATATTATCAACTGCTGCCAGTTTAATAATCGTTTCCGGGGTCATATTTTGACCCGTACGACCGGGGATATTATAAAGCATTACTGGCAGATCGGGACAAGCTTTGGCAATGGTGCGAAAATGCTCGTATAAACCCTCTTGGGGTGGTTTATTGTAGTAGGGAACCACTTGTAAAGAACCATCTAAACCCAGTTTAGCAGCCTGTTGGGTAGCTTCGATCGCTTCGGAAGTGGAATTAGAACCCGTCCCCGCGATCACTTTTCCCCGACCATTAACCGCTTTTTTGACAATACTAAATAGTTCGTATTCTTCCTGCCAACTTAGGGTGGGTGATTCTCCCGTCGTCCCACAGACCACTATACCATCGCTACCGTGAGTAACTAGATAATCGGCCAATTTTTCCACCAGGGCATAATTAACTTGACCCTCGACGGTGAAGGGAGTCACCATCGCCGTAATTACTCGTCCAAAATATGTTTCACTCATTGATCAGTTATCAGTTATCAGTTATCAGTTATCAGTTATCAGTTATCAGTTATCAGCTTCTGAAGGCAAGAGGCAAAAGAAAGAATCTGACAATCCTCCTAAGTAGGGAGGCACAATTAATTATTTGTAGGATGGGTTAGGGTAGGACTATTTAATTGATTATTATTCATTCTTAATCCTCCTGACTACTGACTACTGGCTCCTAACCCCAACAACAATTTTTGATTTTTACCAGAGGTCTAGTTATCATCGCCTTGATCTAGCTGATGGCTGATCGCTTAGTTATCAAACTGTTGCTAATCTTGAACCGACGAGATTTTTCTTGACTAAAAGTTCCGCAATTTGTACAGCATTTAAAGCCGCACCCTTGCGAATTTGATCGCCGCATAGCCACAATTCTAGACCGTTAGGATGGGATATATCTTGACGAATGCGTCCCACTAATACTTCATCGCGACCGGTAGCATCAATTGGCATGGGAAAATAATTAGCGTCCCAATCTTCCACTAATTTTACCCCCGGAGCGGACTGAAGAATCTCTCTAGCCTTCACCACAGAAAAAGGCTGACTAAATTCTAGGTTAACCGATTCCGAATGGGCCCGCAGCACGGGAACCCTCACACAGGTGGCGCTAACCCGCAGCCCCGGACAAGCAAAAATCTTGCGGGTTTCGTTGACCATTTTCATTTCTTCCTCGCAGTACCCTTGACCATTAATCGGGGTATTGTGGGGAAAAAGATTAAAAGCGAGGGGATAGGGAAAGGAATTAGTGGGAGGTTGCCGATGCTCAAGAATTGCTCGTGCTTGCTCTTTCACTTCCTCCATGGCTCGCGCCCCAGCACCACTGGCGGACTGATAAGTAGAAACTACTACTCGCTCGATCGCCTGTACTTGGTGGAGAGGCCAGATCGCCACTCCTAAAAGAATTGTCGTACAGTTGGGATTAGCGATAATGCCCCGGTGATTGTCCACACTGTCGGGATTGATTTCCGGGACAACTAAAGGCACTTCGGGATTCATGCGAAAAGCACTGGAGTTATCGATCATCGTCGCACCCGACTCGACAATAGTTTTCGCCCAAGCTTTCGAGGTGGACCCCCCCGCAGAAGCAAGAACGATATCCACGTCCTGAAAAGAGCGCTCGTTTACCGCTTCGATTAGGAGACTTTCGCACCGAAAATCGAGGGTTTTTCCAGCAGAACGCTCGGAAGCCAGTAATTTTAGACTAGCGAGAGGAAATTGACGACTAGCTAATAACTCTAGTAATTCCGTTCCCACGGCCCCGGTGGCTCCTAAAATAGCGACCCGTACTTTTTGACTCAAATTGTGTGACCTCCTGACGAGTTGGGTGATGATAATGATCCGAAGAAATCGTTACAGTAAAAAATCTTTTTTGTCCACCGAGTTATTCTAAGACTTGGATTGATCGGCTTTTGATCAGCAAAATTTTCTGATTGGGCTTAACTGCCCCAAGGACGGAATAAATTAAATATACCCCATTGACCGCTAAAATAAAAAGATTGTGAGAGCTTGGGGAGCAACTGCAGCTATTCCCCTAGAATATCACGAGCGGGACGGATCCACCGCAGGCGTAAACACCGCTCACCCTATTATAAACGTTCCTTGTCGTAAGAGCTAGAAAAATCAATGAAAGTTATTCAGGAAAAGCTTCCTGCCAGTCAGATAGGTTTAGAAATTGAAATTCCCGCCGAAACCACGAAAAACACCCACGAGCAAGTGGTCAAGAATTTAGCGAAGTCGGCCAATATACCCGGTTTTCGCCCCGGCAAGGTTCCCCGTCAGATTCTTCTGCAAAGATTGGGAACTAAAGCGGTAAAAGCGGCGGTAATTGAGGAATTACTTGAAAATTGCCTCGAATCTGCTCTAAAACAGGAGGGGATCGAGTCCCTGGGTACTCCGCAGCTATTGTCTCAGTTTGAGGATTTGATCGCTGCCTATGAACCGGGTAAAGCTTTGACTTTTTCAGTTTCCGTGGATGTGGCCCCGACAATTGTTCTCGGAGATTACGAAAATCTGAGCGTTACTGCCGAAGAAACCGTTTATGATCCCGAATCCGTGGAAAATTGGTTTAAAGAGCGTCAAGAACAGTTAGCGACATTGGTTCCCGTGGAAGATCGCGGGGCGCAGCTAGGAGATGTGGCGATCGTTGATTATCGGGGAAAATCCGCCGAAACTGGCGAAGATATCCCGGATATTGACGGCGAAGATCTGCGGGTGGATATGGAAGCAGGACGCTTTATCGAGGGGATGGTAGAAGGAATTATCGGCATGAAACCGGAAGAAGTCAAAGAGATGACTTTGACTTTCCCGGAAGATTATCCCAAAGAAGATGTGGCAGCAAAAGCGGTAATCTTTACAATTACGATGAAAGAGTTAAAAGCAAAGGAATTACCGGAGCTTGACGACGATTTTGCCCAAGAAGTCAGCGATCAGGAAACAATCGCCGAATTAAGAGCAAGTTTAGAGAAACGTTTCCAAGAACAAGCGGAGAAGGAAACCAAAGAAAGCATTGATGACGCTTTAACCAAGGAATTAGTCAAGGGTGCGACTTTAGATTTACCGGAGACGCTGATCGAAAAGGAAGTGACGCATATTTTGACCCAAAGCTTCATGCAGTTCCAACAAATGGGTCTAGATGTCAACCAGTTGTTTACAAAAGATAATATTCCCAAAATGCGGGAAAACGCTCGTCCCGATGCGATCGAAAGTCTGAAAGAGACTCTGGTGGTGCAGGAATTGGCTAAAGTCGCGGGCATTGAAGTCAGTCCCGAAGCGGTAGCGGAAAAAATCGCTAATATCATGGCCCAATTGTCCGATCGCGACATAGATAGGCAGCGTCTGGAACAGGTGATCACCGAAGAAATGCTGGCGGAAAACACCCTGGAATGGCTGAAAGAAAAAGCTACTATCACCCTCGTCCCCAAAGGTTCCCTAGAGGAAGAAACAAGCGAGGAGGAGGAAACAGAAGAAACCTTCGCATTCACCGAAGTGGAAGTGTTGGCAGCCGAGGAAGAATAACCGTAAGGAGTTAGCAGTCGTGTTGGGTGTTGGGTGTTGGGGTGTTAGGGTTTTGGGGTATTAGTTGAATTCCCCCATTCCCCCATTCCCCCATCTCCTGATAACTGATCACTGATAACTGATAACTGATTCCTGCCAACCGGGGGAAACTTAGGGCATAATAGATGGACAGAAGTGCTAAAGATGCTTAACATTTGCCAATAAAAGCTCCACAGCCAAGCAAAAACCCTAAGATTGTGATAGCGGAACCGAAAAAATTATGCTCGAATCGAGATCACCTGACTACCCAATTACCAGTAATTGTCGCCCTGCTATCTACGCCAACACGGGGAGAAACTCCCTAGCTAACGTTTTACCCGTGGTAATCGAACAGTCTGGCATGGGTGAACGGGCTTTTGATATCTATTCTCGACTCTTGCGCGAGAGAATTGTCTTTTTGGGAACCCCCGTCGATGATCAGGTCGCTGATTCGATCGTTGCCCAACTCCTCTACTTGGAGGCAGAAGATCCCGAAAAAGATATCCAACTTTATATCAACTCCCCCGGTGGTTCCGTTTATGCCGGACTAGCTATCTACGACACCATGCAACAAATTCGCCCCGACGTGGCGACAATTTGTTTCGGTTTAGCCGCTAGTATGGGAGCATTCCTGCTTTGTGGTGGCGCGGCAGGTAAACGGATGTCCCTACCCAGTAGCCGGATCATGATTCACCAACCCCTCGGCGGCGCCCAAGGTCAAGCTAGTGATATCGCCATCCAAGCCAAAGAGATCCTCTATATTAAACAGAGACTCAATACCATGCTGGCTCACCACACCGGTCAACCCTACGATCGCATCGCCAACGACACCGAACGGGACTTTTTCATGTCGGCCGTCGAAGCCAAAGAATATGGGTTAATCGATCTGGTGATTTCCCGTCCCGAACTGCCCGATCCTACCGTTCCCGTTACTTCCCTGTAAATAATAAACTATGTCTAAATACGACTCCCACCTCAAGTGTTCATTTTGCGGCAAATCCCAGGAACAAGTGCGAAAATTAATCGCCGGGCCGGGGGTCTATATTTGTGACGAGTGTGTGGAACTGTGTAACGAAATTCTCGATGAGGAATTGATGGAACCGCCCAGTCCGGTCGCCCCAGTGGAGGAACGTCCCAACAAACGGCGATCGGGCCAAAATAAAACCACTTGGGAACAAATTCCTAAACCAAGAGAGATTAAAAAATACCTCGATGACTACGTTATTGGTCAAAATGAGGCGAAAAAAGTGCTTTCTGTGGCCGTTTATAACCATTACAAACGCCTCAAAGATATCCAAACCCAAAAAGCCAGTGGCGGCAATCCAGAAGATAGCATCGAACTGCAAAAATCTAATATTCTGTTAATTGGTCCCACAGGATCGGGAAAAACCCTTCTAGCTCAAACTCTGGCCAAAATCCTCGATGTACCTTTTGCCGTCGCCGATGCCACCACGTTAACCGAGGCCGGTTATGTGGGGGAAGATGTGGAAAATATTCTCTTGCGTCTGTTGCAAGTGGCAGATTTAGACGTGGAAGAAGCGCAGCGGGGCATTATCTACATCGATGAAATCGATAAAATTGCCCGCAAGAGCGAAAATACCTCGATTACCCGAGATGTGTCCGGAGAAGGGGTACAGCAAGCTTTACTGAAAATGTTAGAGGGAACGATCGCCAATGTTCCCCCCCAAGGCGGCCGCAAACACCCCTATCAGGATTGTATTCAGATCGACACCAGCAATATCCTGTTTATCTGCGGTGGGGCGTTTGTCGGTTTAGATAAGGTGATCGATCAGCGTCTCGGTAAAAAATCTATGGGCTTTATTCAACCGGGAGATGGCCAAGCTAGTAAGGATAAGGTAGCGGCAGGGTTATTAAAACAAATGACTCCCGATGATTTAGTCAAATTTGGCATGATTCCAGAGTTTGTCGGTCGGATTCCCGTCCTAGCGGCGCTTTCACCCCTGGATGAGGAAGCTTTAATCGCTATCCTGACGCAACCCCGCAACGCTTTGGTGAAACAGTATCAAAAACTGTTGAAGATGGACAATGTACAGTTAGAGTTTAAATCTGATGCCGTCCTAGCGATCGCCCAAGAGGCCTATCGTCGCAAAACCGGGGCCCGGGCCCTGCGGGGTATTGTCGAGGAATTAATGCTCGATGTCATGTACGAATTGCCCTCGCGCAAAGACGTGAAACGATGTTTAATCACCCGCGAAATGGTGGAAAAACGTTCCACGGCAGAGCTATTGGTTCATCCTTCCTCTCTACCCAGTCAAGAATCCGCTTAAGGGGAAAAATCGAGGTTAACCATGCTGAACACCGTTCCTGCGATCATCAAAGAAGGCCGGATCGAACTCCTCGAATCCGTGCCGATTCCAGAGGGTACTAGGGTTTTAGTCACCCTCATCCCGGAGGAGACAAACTCGGATTTCTGGCAAAAAGTCAGCGAAACTGCACTGGCTAAGATTTGGGATAATCTGGAAGACGACATCTATGAACGATTACTCGAAGCTTGAAATCGTTCTCGTTCGTTATCCTTAAGACAATCGGAAGACTATCGGACACAGATGCGCGACGTTGGCAAAACTCTTGACGAGGATGGCTAGGTATCTAAGTAGGTGGGTGGAATTAAATATAAGATGAATGTAGGTTGGGTTGAAGCATGAAACCCAACGCCCGCATGGGTTACGCTACCGCTAACCCATCCTACAAATAATTGTACCTCCCTAAATCCGTTGAGTAACGCACAGAAAACGGGTTTCTCGGAGAAACCCGTTTTCTACTCATGCAAAAGGCAAAACGGAGAATAAATAATCAGTTTTTAATAACTGGATTTAGTATGAAAACTCAAATAATCGATAAAACAATCACTGTCCGTGGTGTTCCCCACTATTACGAGTGGATTCGACAGTCGGAATCTCCCCAGAAAAAGCCAGTCATGGTGTTTATTCATGGTTGGGGAGGATCGGGACGCTATTGGCGATCGACTGCTGCGGCAATTTGCGATCGCTTTGATTGTTTATTGTACGATATGCGGGGTTTTGGTCGGTCTAAATTGCCGGAAAAATCCTCCGATCTTTCCTACGATTTAGAAGAATATGCCCTTGATTTGGCCTTGTTTTTAGATAGTTTGGAAATTGAAAAAGTCTATCTCAATAGTCACTCTATGGGGGCATCGGTGGCGACTTTTTTTATTACTATGTACCCCGAAAGAGTGGTCAAAGCAGTTTTAACCTGTAATGGCATTTTTGAGTATAATAAAGCGGCTTTTGCTGCCTTCCATAAATTCGGTAAGTATGTGGTACGGTTTCGTTATGATTGGTTTTTAAAAGTACCTTTTGCCGATCGATTATTTATGGCGAGATTTTTGCATCGATCGATCCCAAAATCAGAAAGAATTGCTTTTTTAGAAGATTTTTTAGCGGCAGATTACGAGGCCGCCCTAGGCACAATTTATACATCTGTGAGTAAAAAGGCAGTGGAAATTATGCCAGGTAAATTTGCTGAGATTAAGGTACCAACTCTTTTAGTATCGGGGGAAAAAGACATTATTATCCCCGCCAAAATGGGCAAAATGGCGGCGGATTTGAATAATAATATCCAGTATGTGGAGATGGCTAATACTGCTCACTTTCCCATGTTAGAAGATGCCCCTACTTATCTAAAAAAATTGCAAGATTTTTTAGAAATTAATTAGAATGCCAAAAGGTCAGGAAAAACGCCCCAAGGCTACACCAATCAGGATAGTAACCCCGAAAAAGAGACGATACCAGACAAAAACCCAGGTACTCTGTTTTTTGAGATAATCTAATAACCAAGCGATCGAAAGATAGGAAAATATCGCCGAGGAAATTACCCCAATAGCGAGGGGAATTAATTCACTGGTGTTAATCTGGTCGAGAACGCCTTTAAATTCCACTAAACCGGCTAAAGTTATCGCCGGAATCCCCAACAGAAAGGAAAATCGCGCCGCTACGGCCCTTTCTAAACCCATGAATAACCCGGCAGTTAAGGTGGACCCAGAACGAGATACCCCCGGTATTAGGGCTAAAGCTTGGGCTAATCCCATTAAAACACCGTCTTTTTGTCGCAAAGTCTCAAAACTGCGTTTATGTTTCCCGATTTTTTCGGCCGTACCTAAGAGTAAAGACATGACTATAGAGGCACAGGCGATCGCTGTCATGCTTCTCAGGGGGGAATTATCTAAATCGGGAATGAAAAGTTTCATTAACAAACCGAAGAAAACGATCGGAATTGTGCCTAGGATAATCCCCAGGGCTAAACGAAAATCCTGGGAACGATAATCGGAACTAGCCACCGCTTTCACCATTCCTGTGGATATTTGCCTTAAATCCTGCCAAAAATAGGACAATACCGCCGCAATACTGCCCAATTGAATCACTGCCGTATAGGTGACACCGGGATCTCCCCAACCCAAAAAGACGGGAATCACTTTTAAATGGGCGGTACTGCTAATCGGCAAAAATTCCGTCACTCCCTGCACAAATCCCAAAAAAATCGCCTGTAACCAGTTAATTTTTGCCAGAGGTATGGCGCTAGTGGTTGATTGGGCAATGGCGGCGGGTGTAATCGCCAAAATCACCGTTATTATCGCTAGTCCTAGCCATTTATAGCTTTTTTTCAGGAAGGAAAACATCATTTTTCAGTAAAAAAAGGGGATAGGTGTGGGGTGTGGGGAAATTAACTAATCAATATTACTGCCTTTTGTCTATTTCCCATTCTCCTGTCTCCATTCTCCTGTCTCCTGTCTCCTATCTCCTGATTTAAGTATAAATACTTGTTGACAACTCATAGTCGTTATGAGTACACTTAATTTAGACAAACTCAAAATGAGTACGACTTAGCAATTAGGAGTTGACGATTATGCTACCAAACCGAGAAGGGCAGAGAGTTCCCGATGTCACCTTTCCTGTACGTCAAAATAATCAATGGGTGAACATCACCAGCGAGGAATTATTCAAAGGAAAAACCGTTGTTCTTTTTGCCTTACCCGGGGCATTCACTCCCACCTGTTCCACCTCCCATTTACCCGGATATAACGAATTAGCCCCAGTTTTTCGGGAAAATGGCGTAGATAGTATTGTTTGCTTGTCGGTGAATGATACCTTTGTCATGAACGAGTGGGCAAAAGACCAAGAATGTGATAATATCCTTTTAATTCCCGACGGTAACGGCGAATTTAGCGCAGGAATGGGGATGTTAGTCGATAAAGCTGACTTAGGTTTCGGTCAACGTTCTTGGCGCTATTCGATGCTAGTCAAAGATGGTGTTATCGAGAAAATGTTCATTGAACCGGAAGAACCGGGAGATCCTTTCAAAGTCTCCGATGCAGAAACGATGCTAAACTACATCAACCCAGAAGCCAAAAAACCGCCTTTAGTCTCTCTTTTCTCGAAAGTCGGCTGTCCCTACTGCCTCCGGGCCAAGAAAATGTTAGAAGAAAAAGGCCTACAATACGAAGAAATTATCCTCGGACGCGATGCCACCAGTCGTTCTCTGCGGGCCATGAGTGGCAATACCACCACCCCACAAGTCTTCATTGACGGCCAATTAATTGGCGGTTCGGAAGAATTAGCGGCTTATTTAGAAGCATAATCAATTATCAGCTAGATAAAGGACTAGGCATTAAGTTTAGGACATTCTTAAATTTTGCAACTGATTCACGGCTTACTGTTGCCTGTCACCTGTTACAAGGGCGCAGGACTTGCGCTCATAATGTAAACATAGTGAAGATTTTTCAGCCAATGTCCAAGAGAACCTTTTTTGTTTTTCAATTCAAGGAGAAAGATTATGGTAGCCACTTCCGTCAAAACCAAAACCACGGGACAATACTACTCCACCCGCATCGATTTAGCATTAGATATCCGCAAAGCTGTGGTTGAAATCTTAAGCCAAACCCTTGCCGCTAGTTTAGACCTAAAAACTCAGGTTAAACAGGCCCACTGGAATGTAAAAGGTTTAAATTTCTACCAATTGCACAGCCTCTTCGACGAAATGGCCACGGAATTAGAAGGCTATGGGGACATGGTAGCAGAACGGATTACCGCTTTAGGTGGAACCGCTTTGGGAACAGCGCGCATCGCTGCCGCTAACTCGATTCTGCCGGAATATCCGGCTGATATCGTCGATGGTAGTGAACATATCGTTGCTTTAGCCGAACGTTATGCCTTATACGCCGCCCATCTTCGTTCTGCTATTGATACCACTGGCAATCAAGGGGATGCCGACACAGCAGATCTCTATACGGAAATCTCCCGGGACATCGATAAACGTCTCTGGTTCCTAGAAGCGCATCTGATTAAATCGGAAGATGTTATCGAATAAATTTGGGGTGTGTTAACTTAGCTTAATACACCTTAAATTCTCGTAATCGGTAAACGTAGCCAATCACTTAACTGTTGTGCCAACCAATCTAATTCCGCTTCGCTAACATCTTCACTGGCAGTGATAACATATTCTCGATGGTTGGCAACGAGAACCAGAGAAGGGGGAATAATATTAACGTTTTCTCCCTGCATAGTGACGGTGACATTGCGACGGAGGAGACTATAAATTTCGCAACTAGCAGCATCGGCAGTTAGTTTAAATTTCAGCCCCCAGAGTTTTTGGTAGAGAGAAACTTTTTTGGGGGTAATTTTTAACTCTAGTTCTCCCTGCCAAAAAGATTTCCATAACTGCCAAGATAAACTAGAGGAGATTAAATTGAGCAGAAAAATTAGGATAATCGGGATTAAAAAAGCGACCAGTTTGAGATCATAAATACCGACTATGGTTAAGAGAATGATCGTAAAGAATAGGGATGGTAGAAACTGTCTTAACTGGGTTTTGAGATTATTGAAAAACTTTTGTTTGGTTTTACTAGCGATTTTGATTTGCAGGAGATTATCTTTTTTATAAACAGTAACTTCGCTGCCGTAGGGTTTGGTCAGATTGCCAATAGATACTAGGATCAATTGACAACTATATAAGCTGGCTAAAGCTTCTGTCACCGAACGAAAATGAGAGTCTGGGGGGGAGTTTGATAATCTTTTTAACCAATAGATGAAAAAAGCGCTTAGATTAGTTTTTTGTTCAAAGTTTTCGGGTATGTAACGATGCTTAATCCCCGTGGCTAAACTAATCAAACTTTTACCTATATCCTGTAAGTCCGTGGTGGGAGAATCGGAATCAAAGGCAAAATCAACTAGATAAAAACGATGGGACTGGGTATCAAAGAGGATATTACTAAGTTTAATATTGCCGTGGTTAATGGGGACATCCTGCTGATGGAGATAGGAGAGAATCTCCAAAAGATATTTGGCAATTTGTTTGAGATCTTGTTCTGCTAACAAATAACTGGAGTTAAGATAGTTTTCTAAAGGCTGCGCTGATAAATAAGGTCGGACAATAGCGATGATTTGTTCTTGGGATGAATCTATCTCAAAGCTATTGAGGTATTTGGGGAGAGATGGGTGGGAGAGTTGTCGCAATAGGGCAATTTTACCGGTTATTTCTCCGATAAACTGACTCCCTTGTCCACTAGGAACAGAAATAAGTTTAATGATAACTAACTGGGTGGTGTGTCTGTCCCTAGCTAAGATAGTTTTTTTTCCCAGTAACTGTTGGACTTGATAACGACTATGGAGAACTCGATCGAGCATGGGGGAGGATGGAGTAAGTACTATCTCTAGGATAGCTCACTCTGGAAACTCTAGCCGCTATCTTTAGCATCCTTAAAGCTTCCAAGGCTTCCACAAAAGTGTTTAAAGGTCGATTCGCCCACCGCCTTTGCAATCCCCCAGTTAACTGATGCCACAGGATAAATGTATAGGCACAAAACACCAAGATAAAATG
>NZ_SFBZ01000022.1:0-16351 GCF_007095495.1 Microcystis sp. M_QC_C_20170808_M9Col
GAGATTTAGGGATTACGGAGTGTCGCTTGTTTCCTGCGTTCCCAAAGTCAACGACTCAATTTAATGCTAACATAAAGTCGCCCTAAAGGGCGAGGTTTTCAACCCAAATTTTCGATAATACTCCATCAGTGACTCCGTTTTAGAGAGGCGATCGTGCAAATTACGCTCAAGGAAAGAATCGAATCCATACAGGTGGGGAGTATCTCGGCTCTGGCTTTCCTGGTTCCCTATCTGCTATTTTTAACTGTTGAGCGACTATTGTTAGGGGAATCGATCACATTAATTGGCGCTTTTGTCAAGATATCCGGGGCGATAATTAGCGGATTTCTCTTCGGTGTCACCTATCGTTATGTCGTCCGTAACGATGATAATCCCCATCTCAAAGATGGTACAGTAGCAGCTTTTGCCCTAGTCCGCGGCCTAGTTCCCCTACAATTATCCACAGACTTGATCGCTGACAGTGGGCAATTAAGTCTCTTTCTGGGAGAGAGCTTTATCTGTTTTTTATCCTCTCGTCTGCTGTTAGAGTTGACTAAGCTGCGCCCATAACCGACTCAGTTATCAGTTATCAGTTATCAGTTATCAGATTTAAGTTTTCAGTGAGCAGTATGTATTAAGTGAGCAGCATTAAATGGCAGTTTCCCACTGTCTTTTCACTGTTTACTGATCACTGTTTACTGATTACTGTTTACTGTTTACTGTTTACTGATCACTGATCACTGAAACATCACCCCACACCCTATGGCTATTTGTATTCCCGTTAATTTACCCGATCGCTCCTATAATATTCTGATCGAGAAGGGCAGTTTAGCTAATCTCGGTGGAGAAATGAGCCGGTTAAACTTAGGTAAAAAGGTTTTATTGGTTTCTAATCCCGAAATTTTTGACTATTACGGGCAGATAGCCGTTAATTCCCTCGAAAAAGCGGGATTTGTCGTTTTTACTCATCTGATCCCCGCCGGCGAAAATTATAAAACCCTCGATGCGATCGCCCAAGTTTATGATAGCGCCCTCGCTCACCGGCTGGAACGTTCCTCGACTATGGTTGCCCTCGGTGGTGGTGTAATCGGGGATATGACGGGATTTGCGGCAGCCACATGGTTACGGGGCGTTAATTTTGTCCAAGTTCCCACCACCCTGTTAGCCATGGTAGATGCTTCCATCGGGGGTAAAACTGGTGTTAATCATCCCCAGGGCAAAAATCTGATCGGGGCGTTTTATCAACCGAAATTAGTTCTGATCGATCCTGACGTGCTTAAAACCCTACCCGTGCGAGAATTTCGGGCAGGAATGGCAGAAGTGATTAAATACGGTGTAATTTGGGATGCTGAGTTATTTCAACAGTTAGAAGACTCGGACAATTTAGCTAGTTTTTCTCAGATCGATGGCGAGCTATTGCAAACAATTATTACAAAGTCTTGCCAAGCTAAAGCAGATGTGGTAAGCAAAGACGAAAAAGAAGCGGGTTTGCGGGCGATCTTAAACTATGGTCACACGATCGCCCACGGCATTGAAAGTTTAACGGGATATACTAGCGTTAACCACGGGGAAGCGGTGGCCCTGGGGATGGTGGCGGCAGGAGCGATCGCAGTTAAACTGGGAATGTGGACCGCCGGGGAAAATCAACGTCAAACCGATTTAATCGAAAAAGCCGCCTTAGAAACCCGTATGCCGCCTTTAAATGCCGATGAGATGGTAAATGCTCTCACTGCCGATAAAAAAGTTAAAGATGGCCAAGTTAGATTTATTTTACCAACGGCGATCGGCCAAGTCACCATTAGCGATCGAGTCACCCCCACCCTGGTGCGCGAGGTGTTATCACCAACCGAATCCGGGCAGTAAAAGCTTTTTCAATTGTTGCATCGCTTGTTCCGTAACATCCCGGTATTTTAAATCTCCCACGAGAATACGTCCCATCAGTTGACCGGCGATCGGGCGTTTAACGGCGATATTGTAGGCGATTTGGGTAAATTGATAGAATAAACCGGCTAATTTGGCCGCTAAAGCCATATCTTCCCCCCATTCTTCCCGAATTATCCGACTATAGCCCGCTAAAGCCTGATTATCCCCGGCTAAAGCTCGATCGATCGCCTCGGCTGCCTTAACTCCCGTCAAAATTGCCGGACGGATACCCTCACCGATGAGAGGATCGAGAATACCCGCCGCTTCTCCTGTAATTAGGGCATTTTGGGCGTGTAGCGGTTTATTTCCGTTCCAAAGGGCTAAAGCATACTCACTATAGCGATAATCCTCTAAATTCCAGCCCTTTTGACGGGCATAATTTAACAGTTGTTTTTTCAGCTCCTCGGATTTGATGCTGCCCTTAAAACAACCACCGCTAATTGTGTAACCATTAGACTTGGGAAAAGCCCAGATATAACCATTTTTTAGGGAACCAAAATCAAAAAAAGCTTTTTGGGGTGGAATAGTCGCTTCTGCGTTAGTAATTTCCAGAGTAGCCCCGATCGCTTGGTTTTTCGCCGGTAATCCCAACCAGCGACTGGTATTACCCTTAACACCATCGGCAGCAATCAGATATTTACCTGAAAATGTTCCTTGGGATGTGGTAACTTGCCAGTGATCTTGAAGGAATTTGATCTGGGTAACTTCGCTGTTATCTTGGATGGTTGCCCCGACTGCGATCGCCTGTTGACCTAAAAAATCATCGAAACGATCCCTTTGTACCATCCACATCGGTTCTAGCATATTTAACTTAGTGGTGGCGGCATCCCCCTGTTTCCAAGTAAACTCCACTTGCGTGACGGTATTCTCGATCACGGGGGTAAAATCAAAATCAAACCACTGCTTAATTGCCGGGGATACCCCACCACCACAGGGTTTATAACGGGGTAATTTCGCTTTATCGAGGATCAGGATCGATCGCCCCTTTTTAGCTAGATGATAACCCGCCGTCGCTCCTGCTGGTCCCGCACCGATGATAATACAGTCAAACATTTGTACTAATTGAAGTCGTTGAACAAATTTATAGACAATTTACGCTATTTTGTCCAACTTGTGTTGAGTCTGGTGACGCTCAGACGGGATTCTGTCATTGTTGAGCTTGCCTCTCTAGTTTCTAGTTGATTTATCCCCCCATGTCCAAGAGAGCCTAATCTCTGGCTTTTTTGACTAATTGATCAATTATCTTCACCCGATCAATCGTATAATCAAAAAAACTATAACGGCTCGATTATATCATGAAAATTGTTTCTATTAAAATAAAAAACTATCGTATGTTTAAAAATATACACATAAGAGATATTCCCCCTTTTTGCGTGATTATTGGAGCTAACGGCACAGGAAAATCTACTCTATTTGATATTTTTGGGTTTCTGCGAGATGCCCTTAAAAACAACATTCGCCAAGCTTTACAAATTCGCGGCGGTTATAGAGAAATTATCACTAGAGGTCAAGAACAGGAAGATATTGAAATCGATCTGCAATTTCCCATGAAAATCTTAGATACAGAACGTCTGGTTACTTATCAAATCATAATTGGACAAAACAATAATCGCCCCGTTATCAAACGCGAAATACTTCGCTATAAACGGGTTGAACACGGTAAACCTTTTCATTTTTTAGATTTTCAACTTGGTCAAGGATATGCTATCACCAACGAAGAAGATTTTAGTAAACCGGATAAAGAACTCGATCGAGAAGAAC
This sequence comes from Microcystis sp. M_QC_C_20170808_M9Col, assembly GCF_007095495.1. NCBI lineage: Bacteria > Bacillati > Cyanobacteriota > Cyanophyceae > Chroococcales > Microcystaceae > Microcystis > Microcystis sp. M_QC_C_20170808_M9Col. The sequence continues at coordinate 3,664 of NZ_SFBZ01000022.1, forward strand.
AACAGCTAGAATCTAACGATATACTAGCAATCAAAGGATTAGGACAATTTCAACGTTTTAAAGCCGCTACAGCCTTTCGTTCTCTGATTGAAAATTGGCACGTTTCTGACTTTCATATTAGCGAAGCTAGAGGAAGTAAAGAAATATCTTATGCTGAACACTTATCCCCTACTGGCGACAATATAGCTACAGTTGCTCAATATATTTATCAACAATATCCCAAAATTTTTCAGCAAATTCTCGAAAAAATGAAACAACGAGTTCCGGGTATTTCCTCTGTGGAAGCCAAAGAAACCGAAGACGGTCGCTTGATTTTACGTTTTCAAGATCAGGCCTTTAAAGACCCTTTTATCGATCGCTATGTTTCTGACGGGACTATGAAAATGTTCGCTTATTTAATATTACTATTCGATCCCAATCCTCATCCCCTACTCTGTGTCGAAGAACCAGAAAACCAACTTTATCCTACTTTATTAAAAGAACTAGCCGAAGAATTCGCCCACTATAGCGATCGGGGGGGTCAGGTATTTGTTTCTAGCCACTCCCCCGATTTTATCAATGCGGTTCCACTAGCTAGTATTTTCTGGCTAATTAAATCCCAAGGTATCACCCAAATCCATAGGGCTGCTGATAACGAAATCCTCAAAAACTTAGTAGCGGAAGGCGATTTACCCGGCTATCTTTGGAATCAAGGCTGGTTTAAAGGAGTAGAACCCTAATGAACTATGATATCGTATTTTTGTTAGAAGAGTCATCTATAAAAAATGTGTTAAACCAACTTTTGCCTAAACTTATTCCCCCAGAAATAAGCTATATATGTATTAGTCATCAAGGCAAACAAGACCTAGCCAAATCTATTCCTAGAAAACTCAAAGCTTTCAATAAATCTAGTCCTAATACCAAATTTATTATTGTCCATGATCAGGATTCCCACGATTGTCAAAAACTCAAAAAGGAACTAGGGGAAATTTGTCAAAATGCCAGTGATGCTCAAGTCTTAATTCGGATTATTTGCCATGAATTAGAATCTTGGTTTCTGGGAGATTTAGCAGCGGTTGAAAAGGCGTATAATTTAAATAGTCTCGGCCAAAAACAAAATAAAAGTAAATACAGAGAACCGGACCTGCTTAACTCGGCCAAACAAGAATTAAAAAAGCTAGTGAAAGAGTATTATGCAGGAACCCACTCTAAACAGATTGCCCCCCATCTTTTCCTAACTGAAAATAAATCCCTTTGACCACTGCTGTTATTGTATGTCTTGAATCCGCAAAGGTCCGTATAATTTAGCCAATAAAATTATTTTTCAATTAATCCAGATTCAGTTTTTTTAAGTAAATCTGAGGCAAATCTTTCACTAAATCCCACTAAAAAAGCACAGGAAAAGATAAATAAATCCTGACGGGCTTTGTTTGTTATTAAACTAGAAGAATTTTTATCCTGGGTAATCATAAAATCAATTTTAATCAACGTATCTGAGCTAATTAAACTAAAGATAAAAATACCGAAAATTAGACCAATTAAGGGTCTAAACAAACCAATAAAAAGAGGAATGAGGGGGTCGTCATATTTTTTGTCTGTAAAGTCGATAATTCTGAGTAAAATACTCGCAACACTTCCCAACACTCCTGCTGTTGCCGCATAAACTAAACCATAAAATATATGCCGATTAGGATTTATCGTATCACTCGATGATTTTAACTGTTCTGAATAACTACTAGAAGGAATGGGTACTGGGGAGTTTGCTTGAGGTAATGGTTTTGAAATAAGTGCCTCCTCTTGAGAGTGTTTCTGGTGTAAATTATCATCAAATATGTAAATTTCTTGAGCAGAAAATTTGAGGGCAATCATAGATAAAAAAGTTGTCATAGATAAACCTAAAAATATTTTGAATGGGACTGATCTTGTAGAATAGATAGAACTAAATCCATTTAAAATATGTCCCCATAAAAAATAGCGACTATGATTAATTTCCTTTTCTAGATTAATTCTGAATTCTCGAATAGCATCAACTCCGACTTTATTAGTTTTTGCCATGAGCAATATATATTTAATTTCCTCTAATAACAAAATCAATTTAGTTGGATCATTGTTAAAAATAAACCAACCAATTTTCCAGCTATTACTTTTTTTATAAATCAAATAATTCAGATGATGAATCTGTTGAACTAAGTTAGCGATTTCTAGTTGTAATTCAGGAGAAATTATCGGCAAAACCTCTAATAAAATTTCCCTGATATCCGCATTTAAGGCGTTAACATCGTCATTTTTTTTAACTGGAGTGGAAGTTATCATATTTTTTGGGACTTTTTAGATTGATTAATAGAATGAAAAGGCTATCTCTCCAGCTTCCCCTTACTCGACGTTGACCCTTCGGCTACGCTCAGGGTCAACCCGTTGCAGGACTTTCTCTAGGATAGGGCGGGTTTTCTAGATTACTAAAATTCTAACATCAAGTCCCCCTAGAAGGAGGAGGTTTTAAACCCAGTTTTTTGATAACTTTCTAGCCACTTTCTCGTTGTCACATTAGTAAAACGTTTGACCCTGGATAATTGTGATATATTCGTTACATTTCGTTACTTAAAATAAAATTATCTTTGGTTTGAGTTTTTGAATTTACCTCAAAATCCTCTACTCTTAAACAGCTATCTAATTGCTGCTGTAATATATTTGTATTGATTGCCTCCGTGCTAATTAATACCAATTGGGTAAAGGGTGGATTATTACCCCATTCTTCGCCTATTTCTAAGGTAATTCTCGGCCCCACTTGTTGCAAAATTACTCTTCTATTGGGATGTTCAACAGTAGATAAAATACCCTTGGCTCGCAATACAGTTACGGGTAATTTCCCTAATATTTTTCCCAGGGTTAATAACTGAAAAGGGCGAACACTTTCATAACTCCAAGTATGAAAGTTATCAGAGTGATTAGATTTTAATTGACTAGATACAGAACGAACGGGAAATGAGTCCCTAAATCCTAATAATAAATCTAGGGAAACATCCCCATAACTCCCTTTTAACAAACGCACCCAAGGTGCTATTTTTTGGATAATTTGACTAGCATTAATTTGTGCTTTTTCATCAATCAAATCAATTTTATTGAGAACCACAATATCAGCAGCCGAAATTTGATCAATTAGCAAATCTTGATAGTTAATTTTTCCAGATGGTTCACAAATTTCGGGTAGATAGGTCGCATCAACTAGGGTAATAATGCTTTCCAAGCGAATTATTCTACTTAAAACTGGACGCTTTAGGGTTTGTAACAGGGTATAAGGGTTAGCAATTCCACTGGCTTCAATTAAGATCTGATCTGGACGGAGAGATAGGATTTTGGGAAGGGAATTAACCAGATTATTTTGTAAACTACAACAAACACAACCTCCCTCAAGAGTGATTAGATCATCGTCTCTATTTTTAATTAACATCTGATCAATATTAAGACTACCAAAATCATTGACCAGTATGCCGAAACGGCGATCACTTTTACCCTTAAGAATGGAGTTAAGTAAAGTAGTTTTACCCGCACCTAAAAAACCCGTCAGCAGTGTTACTGGTGTCTTCCAGAGATTTGATGACAAAACCATTATACTTGTCCTCCCGATGGTTGTTTATAGATGACTCCCCGTTTCATCACAAAATCAACTTTACCAGTAACATTAATATCCTCAAAAGGATTACCCGGCATAGCGATAATATCAGCAAATTTCCCCACCGCTAACGCACCAATATTCGGCTGCATTAATAATTCAGCCGCTACAGTAGTTGCTGCTTTTAAAGCGCGTAAAGGAGTAATACCATTTTGAACCATCGCTGGAAACTCTTTCCAGTTATCTATATGAGGAAAAGTTCCCGCATCAGTACCAAAAGCAATCTTAACGTTACTTTTAGCTAAATTATCAGCACAAGCAATCAGTTGAGAGGCATATTTTTGATATTTAGCGTGTTGCCAAGGAGAACGATTTTGCCAATATTCAGGATTATTGGCATTGCGAGCTTTTTCTAAAACAGTGTATTGAGTTGGTACCAGATAAACTCCCTTCTGCTCCATCAATTGCAAAGTCTCGGAACTGGCAAGATTACCATGTTCAATGGAACGTACCCCCGCATTAACAGCACGTTGAACCCCTTCCCCTCCATAAGCGTGAGGACAAGCAGAAATACCGAAATCTTTGGCGGTACTAACCAGAATATTCATCTCCTCTTGGGAATAGGTGGTTTGACTCGGATCATCCGTAGGAGAGCTAAAACCCCCTGTGGCACAGAATTTAATCCAATCTGCTCCTGAGCGAATTTCTTCCCGTACTATGCGGATAATTTCTGCTGTTCCGTCTGCTACTTCAAATTTTTCTGGTCTGAACTGAAAAGCAACTAAAGAGGTAAAATCACCATGTCCTCCTTGGGCTGAAATCAGGTGAGGTGCTACCAATAGATCTGGTCCAATAATCCAGCCATTGGCGATCGCTTTTTTGAGATCGACGGTAATAAATTCTGGATCGGGACAACCCACTTCCCTTACAGTAGTAAAACCGTTCATTAACAGTATTTTCAGGGTATTTAAGCTATAAAGGGTCATTAATGGCACTGTCACCATATAAGGATTTTCTGGAATTGTAGGATCCCCTTCACAGAAGGTGATATGAACATGACAATCAATGAAACCAGGGGTAACGGTGTGTCCTTTTAGTTCAATAATTTGAGCGTTGCTGTGATCAACTGTTGTAGCGATCGCAGTGATATTCCCATTTTCGACGCGAATTTCCGTGGCACCAAGGGGATTATCAGCCAAACCATCCCAATATTGATCGGTGACGATTACATAATTTGGGCTAGTGGAATTAGTACCAGTCATCGTTGTTTCTCCTGTTGTTAATTTTTTCAGCGTTTTGATTAGTTTGGAAGAGGCTTTTAAGCAAGTCTCGGAAAAAGACCTTCCTAATTGGTTCACACACTGTTGCTATTGTACCTCATCTATCTGAGAAAGGCTGTAGTAAAACTGGGGAACGAGATACATTATCAATCAATCTTTCAGATTCGCTGTAATGTCGGTCATCCAATTCGATTGTTCAATCGAGATACCATTGGGTTTAACCGTTTGAAAATTAATCTTACTCAGATCAATAGCAAAAGTATTGTTATTAAACTGGGTAAAGAAGTGATAAACCAAATTTTTGTGATCTCGCACAACCCCCCACTGAGTATAATCTAATTTGCCCCCATTGACTTCCACTACTGAGCCTTTGGGAGTAGCAAAGTTTTGTAAAATTCGCAGGGCCAAACCGATTGCTTGCTCCTGATTTTCTGGGGTATAGTTTTGCGTAGATTGCTGTAACATGGTCGCCTTAATAAAACGAGAAGGAGCCGTATAATCCCCAGGCATTCCCAAGCAACCACTGCCATTAATTTCCTGTCCCCACCAAACTTGGGCGTTATTCGTCAGGCTCAAATTGACATAATTACTTAAATTGTCTAAGTGATAGGGATAGGGGGGAGCATTGGTCATTACGCCATTAGCCGGTTCATAGGTCTGCATTTGCCCATTGGTAAACTCAATAACTAAATTAGCCCCAGTGTTGTCGCTCACAACATAATGTAACACAAAACGCACGGGAACACGCTCTTTAATGTTAATAACTGTGACATTTTGTAGGGCAGATTTTAAGTCCGCAACACTGGCAAAATTCCCTAAAATCCAATCTCCTAAACAAATATTATAAATGGTGGGATTTTTGGCTGATTCTGCGGTGGGATATTGACTATCGGCTAACCATAATAAACCGACGGACACACCCACTTCATTCAAACCATCGGTAATTTGTTTGACTCCTTCTGGGCCGCATTCCATCCCGACATAACCGTATTGATTAGTCCATTTAACGGGATTGGTGAGAGGTGTTAACACTAGCTCAGGAAAGGATTTACCACGGGGAATAACTTTGAGTTGGGTCATTAAATCCGCGGCGAAATCCATCGTGCGAGCGGTAATCCGGTAGGGGGTGTTAGCTCCCGTTGAATATAAAGCAAAATTCGTACACATAAGTGTTGATACCTTACCAAAGAAATTGTCAAAACGAAAAGTCAATAGGGACTAATACTTTTACCCAATCAGGTTGAATTAAGGGTAGTGATAAATTAGTTCCTGTTGGATTAAAACTTAACTGCAATGGAACACAATACCAATATACACATTTTCAACCGTTAAATCAATTATCCAAAGATTAAACTTAGCTTAAGATTAACCATTGAGGCACACCGCCGTCGTTATCAATATAGGTAATATCTTGGTCAATGCCAATGCCATTAACCGGTTCAGCAACGTAATATTGCACCATTTTATAACTGCGAACCGCCCCTGGGGGAACGGTACTTTCTGAGTGCCAATAATGTTGAAAAGGCAAATCATAAAGTTGCTGACTATTCAAAATTGAATTAGCCCCCACATATAACCCGGGTAAATAACCCGCTCCTGCGATAGCATTATACCAATTGGTGCAGTATTGAATTACCGCTTCGGCTGAAACTTCAGAACTAATTCCTTCCAAGTCTAACCAAACATTTACTTTCCCAGGAAAACCCACGCTAATAGCATTATTTGCCCCATTGTCCCCGTAGAATGCCCCCCTACTTTCTTGTTCCCAGGTAGAACCTGGGAACGAGATAACACGAGATAACTACGAACCTACTTTTACAAGAGGTCTAATGTCAGGATTTGGCCGTGCCACATAGTTAGCGAATCCGCTGTAATGGTTAGTCTTGATAGACATTCATAGTATGTAGCCAAATGGTATCTGTATCCGCCTTTTCTTGTGTACTACCTAACAGAATTTCAAAATAGGAACGACTATTATAGACATGACGAAGGATGTTACAACGTTCGCTGTCTTCAATTACATCAAAACCTGCCGTTTTATTGGGGATTAAAGTAATAGACTGCATCCCATTCTTATCCGCAAAGCAGAGACGAATATCTAAGGCACTTCCCACCCAAGAGGGATCATCAAAACCCAAGACAGAAAACAATCTAGCATTGGCAAACACCAGAGGTATATTGTAGGGTTTAAACTTAAAAGAAATGGTTCCAATATAAGCTTCACCCTGTCTGTCTCCAACAAAATCGCAGGGAAAGTTATTAAAATTCCAAAACAAAGAGCCATCCTCATTTTTGACGGTGATAATATAAGTTTCTTGGCATCGGTATAGAACCATAGATTGATGACCTCCTTGAAGATTTGATTAAGTTTTGTTGATGAAAAAGCCTGTTAGGTTGGTTGAGGAAAGTTTGTTTTTTTTTCTCACACCAACCAACTGGTACTATAGCGTCCTATTCGCTTAATAACCCGTTTGGGAATCGATTGCCTCAGCATCAATACCTGCAACTGCCCAACCGACAGCAACGGGATCCTCTGTCACCACGCCAAAAACCAACGCGGCGGCGGAAACAAGATCACTGATCCAGGTATGCCCAACACCGCTAGTCACCTGATTTGGTACTAACATTCCATTCTCAGGAATATTTGATTCTGGATTATAAGCTGCCAAGGTACTTAGGAAAACACCACATGAACCAGTTGCACACATATAATTCAGATTGGCATCAGCAATGATCGCCCAAGGGGACCCTGAGATGGTTGCATCCTGTTGGGCGGCATTGCCTACCGTGTTACTACTGACATCAACAACCCAGATACTGCCCATAGAGGAATTAGAGGGGACGGGCGGAGCCGTGGCAATAAAGATTGCTCCCTTTGGATAATATCCCGGATCTGCATTACCGGCGTTTGGTGAGTAGGCCAAAGATAAAATGGCCTGGTCACTGGGTACTGTCCAAATAACAGAGTTCAAGGAGCCATAGTTCCCATAGTCCATATAGTTTAAACTGTATCCGGTTGACCAGTAAATGCCCTCTGGTCCTTTACAAATACCAGTTGCAATTGCAGTACCTTCAAATGCCCCGGTGGGACAACTGAAAAGGTGAGGAGTTGAAGATGGGTTCTGAGCATTGAACATAACCCACGTAGCTTCTTTCACACCGCCGAGTAACAGACAATCGTAATTAGTTAGCGTGTTCGCAGGGAAAAAGGTCAGAGATATGGGCGCTCCAGACGGTTCATAATCTCCATCTCCGTTATAAGATGTGTTTGAACCCACATAAGACAAGCTCGGCTTGCCGTCAGAAGACCAAGTGACTGAATACCAGTAGAGGTTGCCATTAGACGCTGCCACGTAAAGAAGGCTTTCGGGGAAATAATAGAAAAGTCTGGCAATTGGCGCATCGGGTTGTTTTTCCGAAGCGATCTGAGTCGTGACATTACTACTTGTGAAGTGGCTGCCTCCAGTAGCGGGATTAATGCTATTAAGCCAAATATTCTCGTCTTCAGATCCGTACACAAAATAGTAAGGTGGTGAATAGTCAGTGTTGCTGTAATCAAGCAGAAACTCAATAGCAGTGGTACTGGCACCATTATTATCAAGATTACTCACCCCCCCTAAAGTATAACTTGGTGGGGTTGGATTCGGTGAAAATTGCCCAACCGAGATCCCACTTTGGTAAGCAGCGACGACAAAAGTATAGTTCTTATATTCACCAGCAGGAATAGTGATTGCCGAAATACATTGAGTGTAGGGAAAAGACATGATTATCTCCTTTTGAGTTGAAATTAAAGGGAATTACTTAAGAGGTCAGAAGTAAATAATTTAATTATTTTCCCTTTCTTTCCCTCCCCATTTAGAGTCGTGCCGATTCCCACTGCCGACTGTATCAGAGATTTAGGATAACTAGGCTCAATTAGGGGCGATCGCCTATCTAATGGCAGTTACCATAGGGGTAAGTTATTTGCCCGTCGATACCCTTTTAAAATGTTTAAAGGGACTCCATTAATGAGAGCAGAAAAATTATTGACAGTGGTTTCTAGTTGTCCGGTGCTAGTATTGACACGATTCCACCAATCAGTGGCAATAATGTTAGATTTGATGCCATTTAAACCAGCGAAAAAGCTAGAGAGTTCTTTAGGCACATTAGCTGGTACTCCATAAGCACCTTCATAATTATACTGAGCCATTAATGACCAGAGAAAATTATTAGGTTGGTTGATAGCGTCAATTTGTTGTTGTAAATAACTCTGCACGTCTGACCAAAGAGTTACACTTGTACCACACCAATATTGTTTAATAGAACTGCTCCAAAAGGGTGTATTTTGTGCTAACCAATCAGACATACTATCAGGAAATTCGAGAGAGCCAACTACAACTCGGCCAGTAGTTTGCCAAAGGTCTTTTAAGGGTTGAGAAATACCAGAGGGCGGAATTAATTTATCCTGTCCAATAGTGTTGATAATCAGATTAGATAAATCTTGATAGGTTTGGCTTGTCCAATTTCCCTCAAAATCATGTAAGTCAAGAATAACAAATTCTTGGGGATTATCAGCTAAAAATTGCGTTACTTGATTGAGAAAATCTACTAAAGTCAGGGGGAGAGCAAAACTCCCGTGACACATAACAAATTGATTATCCCCTGAGCCACTACTAAGCATTAATCTGAGATCAAGGGCGCGAATACCTTGACTAAGTTGCTGATTGATGTTTTGGTATTGAGTTTGTACCCATGATTGGCTAATACTACCAGCGCAATAAGTTGAGGCATCGTGAGTGCCTGGCAGGGTTAACTCATTGAGACAAAGGTTTTGAATACAAGGGGCAAATAATTCCATCCAATTATTAGCCCAGTGTAATACGGAAGGACGTAACACACTTTGATCATCTGCTAATCCGCCACTGCCATAATTAGGGGTTGGATAAGGACTAATTTGGCTTTGGGTATTACCAGGGAAATAACCAAGGGCGATCGTTACTACTCCATCATGAATCCATCCTACAGCAGATGTATTAGTAGTATCTGGAGTAGGATAAACAAAAAGACCATTGGGAATATTTTGCCATTCAACTAAAACCCCATAACCTGCTTCTGAGGGGACAGGCGTTGATAGTCCGTTAACTCCACTCTTTTTAGCACTAATTGTAAAGTTAAAGTTACTTACCCCCTCAAGGGTATATTCAACATCACCCGCATCATCTATACTGTCATGACCTACTGTTTCTTTAAACTCAGCATAAAATTGAGTAAAGGAATTAGGACTAATCTGAGAAGATGGATCCCACTCCATCTGGTAACTGTGGGATTTTACTTGATTGATGTTATATGGCGTAGCGTTGACAATTTGTATGTGAAATCCAGCACCCATAATAATTTTCTCCTTGATGAAGATGAGTATTGTTGACTTTTTAAAGTCGTTAATTGAGTTACAGTTAAAGATAATTACTTGAGAGGTCAGAGAAGTAAATAATTTAATTATTTTCCCTTTCTGTTCCTCCCCATTTACAGTCGTGCCGATTCCCACTGCCGACTGTTTAGCGATAGAATAATTAGCTTAACTTAGTGGCAATATCATCTAAATCTTGCTCTGTTAGCGTGAGAGAATCAGCCACATTTTCCGTCAGCGGCCAGTCAATTTCCAGAAGATTGAAATAAGCTTGAATGTGCTGAAAATAGGCTTCTTGCAGAAATTGCTTCAGGGGAGTTGTTTGCGGTTGAGAAAAAACGCCACATTTACCTTTCATGGCAAAAGTGCTGGGATTTAACGCCAGATAATTACAGTTTTTCACTTTTTGAATTTGACTATTAACTAATAGTGCAATTCTCGAAGATTTAGGAATATTACAAGATTGATACAGGGTAGGAATCTGCTGTAATTGCTCAATATTCCAAGCATGGGGAACAATATCCAAACTATTCCAGAGGCGGCTGCTTTGATTGAGACCTGGCTGCGTATTTCCGTAGTAATCAGAGAAGGTTTGATCCCCTGGGGTTGCTCCCGCAGAAAATTGGGTATTGACGGTGATTTGTTTACCAGTATGGTTCCAGGTTGCTTGATTTTCGTACAGCCATAATGCCATTACTGGAGATAATGCTCCGCCTAAACTATGGCCGGTGGTAATGATTTCAATAGGTTGATCAGATTGGCTGGGAATTTCCTGGGTCAAAAATTCTAACAGGGAGCGGTTAGAGGTATCTTTCAGGTTTTGCAGAATAGTAATTCCGGTGTTTGTTCCTTCCGAAATTTTTCCGCGTTCGGGGAATTGCGTTGACCAGGAAACCATGTTATGGGTAGCAGCATCCTCCTGTAACCAGTCAAAAACTGATTTCGGATTCGTAGCAGCGATCGCCACTACATATTGAGGGTTATTGGTTTCGGCATTTTCTCCCTTTGCCACATACATAATATTATCCCAGTTCTGATTTTTAGGATCATGATAATAAATAACAGGACCCCAAAGAATTGTCCATTGACCAATTTTTCCTTGAACCGCAGGATTGGCTAAATCTGTAATAACTTTCTCGCTATTACTGATATGAGCGAACATGGAAAGACAGAAAAGCGTTTGTTGTTGATCGTAAGTAGGCATTGAAATTTTCTCCAATTGTGAATTGATTTGTCGTATCTTAGACAAATCTAGGTAATTGTCACAACACAAATTTCACAAAAAAGGGATGACCGCTCTTTTTAACTTGATTAAGTTGACCCCAATTTACCCCATCATTAGAGGTGTAAAAATTAGCACCAGAACAGCTATTGGCGGAAAATGTAGGACAAGCATTGCTAAACAGGAAAAACTTTGATCGCTTTTTCGTAGTAAGCCTGACGATCAGCTAGTCCGTTAAGACCACCATTGACTCGTCGGGTGATTTCTTCCACCGTTGCACCGCGATCACAAAGAGCATTCATGTTATTGTTATGCCACCAAAAACCGCCACTGGTAAAAGGATAGGTGGTACTAACATAGTCAACTCCATCCATCACTTTCGGATCATGAATATAATTCGCAAAAGCTTGATAGTTACTGCGTCCCGTTAGTTGAATAACGCCTGCTCCCTTATATTTGGGACCATCTCCTGGATAAATATTTCCCAGGTCTTTCCGTCCGTTATACTCCTCACCGCTACCGAGTTCTTTCATCCATTTCAAGCCTCCACTTTCATGGGCAGTTTGGCTTAAGAAATGACACATTCGGGGGTGAGTGTTAATGTCAAAGCGATTTAAGCAAGAATTGAGGTCTGCTAATTGTCCATCGCTAATGACATTACCGTAGATGGATTCGGCTTGAGCTTTGGAGATCAAATTATTACCCCCTGGTAATTCTTTAAGTTCTAGTAAAAATTTCGCCGAAGATGCTCCCAAGGTATCCAATTCGCCTTCTTTGATTTTTTGTTTGAATTGCTCAAAGGCTTGTTTTGTTTGGGGTCCATAAATGCCATCAACACCATTAGCAGGAAGCAATCCGAGAACTTGCAAACGGGTCTGAACTTCTCGGCAAAGTTCGGAGTCTCCTGCTAAGGAATCAATGGGTTTAACGAGGTTTTGTTGAATGATGTCTTCTAATTTCATGGTGTTTATTTTCCAGTTCAGATTTTCCGATGGTGATCTTGGTTGTTTGGGCTGTTTTTGTATTTCCTGAGTCAGGAATTATAAGAGTGATAAATTGCTTGAATTTTTCATTCCTTGCAAAATTTTTATCGGCTCTTCGGTAATTGTTATGCAATGGACGGGGGTTATAAGGGATGGAACACTTATATAGAAAGGCATTTAGCGATTTTTGTCAATTGTTTTTGATCTAGAGCGAACTAATCAATTAAG
>NZ_SFBZ01000220.1:0-31969 GCF_007095495.1 Microcystis sp. M_QC_C_20170808_M9Col
TCAGGGACTTTTTCCCTGAAAATTAGGTAATTGACCCCCTCAAAATCGGTAAAACCCCACACCCCACACCCTACACCCTACACCCTGCCCCTAGGAAAAACTTTTTCAGCAGACCCTAAATAATCTTCCGGTTGCCGTTTGCCAAGCTCAGAACTAGGATAGGAAAGAACGAGGTATTAATGCAGCAAGAGAGGTTTAGACTGTGACCAATGTAGCGATCGATGTCCGATTAACCGAGACTTCTCTGTGGCAATGGCAAATATGGCAAGGATTGCCCTATCTTACCTGTAATCTCCTAGAGGACTGGTCCCACGGCTTTTTTACCCGTCATTATTACCCCCAAACCCCGGAAGCTTTTACGGCTGCTCTGGGGGCAAATGTACCGGTTTATCGCGTCAAACAGGTACATGGCGATCGCCTATTAAATCCCCAAGGAATTACTAACCCGGAAATTGTCGAAGCGGATGGAATTATCACCGATGCTTCCGGTCAAGGGATTTGGGTGGCCAGTGCTGATTGTACGCCTGTACTAATAGGCGATCGCTCTACTGGTGTTGGGGTGGCGATTCATTCTGGATGGAGAGGGACGGCCAAAAGGATAGTTCCCAAAGCAGTAAAGCAGTTATTAAACTCAGGTAGTTGTTTAGATAACTTAGTGCTGGCCCTGGGGCCGGCAATTGCCGGGGAAGTGTATCAAGTAGAGGCAGAAGTTGCCGTAGAAGTGGGTTTAAGTTTATTCCCCCAAGAAACCAATCCCGACCAAATTCTGGCGAATTTATTGAACCTGTCCCCCTCCCCCTTATTTGCTGACGAGGAAAAAGGGAAAGTGCGCTTAGACGTGCGACGGGTGATTTATCATCAACTACAACAGTTAGGAATTCGGGATGAACAAATTGCGATCGCTCCTTTTTGTACCTATCAACAAGAGGATCATTTTTTCTCCTATCGTCGGGAAAAAGCCAAAAAAATTCAATGGTCTGGCATAGTTAGCCGTTAATAACTCGGTGGACATTCACTGATTACTGCTCACTGATAACTGAAAAATCCCCCCTCTCCCATGCGTATTGTTTTTTTCGGAACCCCGACTTTTGCTGTTCCCACCCTAAAAAAATTATTAGCCAATTCCGATATAGAAATAATTGCCGTCGTTACCCAACCGGACAAGCGCCGGGGAAGGGGCAATCAATTAATCCCCTCACCGGTGAAACAAATAGCCATAGAACAGCAAATACCGGTTTTGCAGCCCAAAAGTGTCAAAAAAAACGCTCGAACCTTAGATTTTCTCAGACAATCGCGAGCGGACGCTTTTGTAGTCGTTGCCTACGGACAAATTCTCTCCCCAGAAATTCTAGAGATGCCGAGATTAGGCTGTATTAACGTTCATGGCTCAATTTTACCGAAATATCGGGGAGCAGCCCCCGTGCAGTGGTGCATCGCTAGGGGAGAAAAAGAAACCGGCATTACCACCATGTTAATGGATGCGGGCATGGATACCGGACCGATGCTACTGAAAGCCTACACCCCGATCGCTCTTTTTGACAATGCCGAACAGGTGGGAGCAACCCTAGGACAAATGGGGGCGGATTTGCTCCTAGAAACCCTCTCTAAGCTCGATCGAGCAGAAATTACCCCAATTCCTCAAAATAACGACGATGCCACCTATGCCCCTTTAATTCAAAAATCTGACTATCTAATCCACTGGCAAGATTCGGGCCGGAGAATTCACGATCGAGTCCGGGGTTTTTATCCTCATGCGCTGACCACTTTACGGGGACAACCCCTAAAAGTGATGGCGACTATTCCCCTAGAGGATCTCGGTCAACTTCCTCCAGAATTACAGACAAAAGACCTTTCTCATCTAAGCGGAGAAGTGGGAGCGATCGTGGCTCTCTGGAAAAATTTCGGGCCGGTAGTGCAGACGGGTGAGGGTTTATTATTATTAAAAGAAGTGCAATTATCGGGAAAATCACCGCGTTCTGGTGGGGATTTGGTCAATGGTTCCCGTTTAACTATCGGTGAGATTTTCGGTCAATAGTTTTCAGGGGATGGCTTTCCTTTGCTCCTCTATGCTTCACCGGTGAAGATTTTTTTCAACTTGCGAAAGCGATCGGAATAACTTCTTAACACTTCGATCGCAAACATGGGAGTTTCCTGCACGGCAAATAAAAACTGCGGTTGATTGAGATAGGCTAATTTACAATCAGTTTTGGCAATAGCTGTGGATTCTCGCAGTTTATCCCCATGCAGGAGCGCTCCTGCTCCGAATACATCCCCTTTTTCTAGAGTTTCTATCAATTGTCCCTTGATATACATCTCCACTTCTCCGCTAAGAATACCGTACATTAACTCGCCCTCCGTGCCATCTACAAAAATAACTTCACCAGCTTGAAAAGTGCGATCGGGATGATTTTCGAGAATTTTAATCGTTTCTACGGGACTTAACATGATTTAACAATAATTTTTTCGGGTTATCTCTCCCATTTTCCAATACATTGAACTCCCCGATCATCGTTTTTGTATGTAAGAATACATCTCCCCACACCCCACACCCCACACCCCCACTTCCTTGAGAAAATACCTGGTTTAAAACTGTTCGATCGCTGCTTGCGTAATTTCTGCGATCGCCGCTAAACTGGGACTGACTTGGCCGATATCGGTGGATAACCAGAGAAGATACTCGACGTTACCCGCAGGTCCGGTAATGGGAGACCAAGTTAAACCCCGATAGAACCATCCTAGGGCTTCGGCGGCCTGTAAAACCTGAAAAATTGCCCCTGCTTGGTCTTGGTAGTCGCGAACTACCCCTTTTTTGCCGACTTTTTCCCGTCCCACCTCGAATTGGGGTTTGACTAATAAAATCGCTTCTCGCGGTGGATTTAATAGCGTCCACAGGGTCGGCAAAACTTTGGTCAGAGAAATAAAGGACAGATCCATAACTGCTAAATCGGCGGGTTTTTCTGGTCCGTATAACTTTTCCGGGGTTAAATAGCGAAAATTAGTTCTTTCTAGTAAAATAACCCGTTCATCCTGCCGTAAACTCCACGCCACTTGTCCATAACCCACATCAACCCCATAAACCCGTTTTGCCCCTTTTTGCAAGAGACAATCGGTAAATCCCCCCGTGGAAATGCCCCCATCTAAACAAATGCGATCGCAGACATCGATGGCAAACAATTCTAAGGCCTTAGCTAATTTTTCGCCCCCCCTTGACAAATAGGGCAGTTTCTGCTTAACCTCGATCGCCGCTTCTGGATCGATTTCTGTGGCAGGTTTATCGATGATTTGGTGATTGACTTTCACCTCTCCAGCGCGAATTAATCGCTGTGCCTGTTGACGGGAATCACAGAGATTTTTGGCTACTAATAATAAATCTAATCTTTGTTTCGGCAAGGAAGGCCTCCCAATAATCAGCGCCTAATTCTAAAAAATACCTTATTTTTCCGCAAGCAATCCCAGAAGGAAGATTATAAGTAAAGATAGGGACAAGCGGAACCCATCAGCTAAATTTTCGCTGCCATCCCGATATTTTATGGATAAAGAGACTCGATTCGCCATTTTAGTTATTGGCATCCCCTTTCTAGGACTAGCTTACTGTGGCTTGATTTTTGCCGTGATGATTTATTGGGTGTGGGCCCGGGAACATCCCGTAACCATGGCCACTTTTTTCGTCCTTGCTCCTTCTTTGATTTCTGGCTCTATCTGGCTGTTAGCCTCCTATAAAGCCCGTCAAAAGCAGCGTTTAGGGTTATAATTGGCAGGACTATCCCATCGCCCTCTAGAGAACAACTAATGTGGGGCAATGTGGAGGTGAATTGCGGTTCTTCGTTACTTGGTATGGTTCGATAGGGGGTCATAAATCGACTAAATCCTTATCTGGTAAGAGACTTAATTGATTAGTTCGCTCTAGATCAAAAACAATTGACAGAAATCGCTAAATGCCTTTCTATATAAGTGTTTCATCCCTTATAACCCCCGTCCATTGCATAACAATTACCGAAGAGCCTGAATTGCTTTCATCCTCCCCTAGATAACTTTTTCTGATCACCACAACTAGGGGAGAGCCTTAAAGATGAGATACTTTTCTGGTGATAGTGAGCATCAAAGGTTTCCAAGTAAGACTGATTAAATAGCCCGATCCTGCCACTAAAATAATTGTCGCCCCTGAGGTGAGATTTAAACTATAGGATAACCACAAACCCACTAAAGTAAAGACAATTCCTAAAATAATCGCTAGGATCATCATTCCCTTCATATTTTTAACAAATTGTCCACTGATAGCGGCGGGAATAGTTAATAAAGCAATTACCATAATTAATCCTACCACCTGCATTACTGCGACAATAGTTAAAGCGGTTATTCCCATTAAACCTAAATAAATTATCTCCACGGGAATATTACGAATAATCGCAAAAGTTTCATCAAAAGATATGGCTAATAACTCTTTATAAAAGATACTAACTAAGGCTATAATTAATATATCTATGCCCGCCATTATCCATAAATCATCCCTCGGTACAGTTAAAATACTACCGAAAAGATAACTCATTAAATCAGCTTTATAACCGGGGGTTAAATCAATAAAAATTACCCCAATCGCCATACCAATCGCCCACATAACCCCGATTAAAGTATCGGCTCTCTCCCGGATGCGACGCTGTAAAAAACCCATGCCTAAAGCCGAAAAAAAGGTAAAAAATATCGCCCCCACCAGGGGATTAATCCCAAAAAAATAACCGATTCCTATCCCTCCATAGGCAGCGTGAGCGATTCCACCACTGATAAAAACCACGCGATTAACTACTACCAAAGTACCGACAATCCCACAGGCAATACTAACTAATATTCCTGCGGCAATCGCATGGCGCATAAAATCAAATTGTAAGGCCTCTAGCATAGGATGTGGAGTGTGGGGTGTGGGGTGTGGGGGGCAGGGTGTGGGGTGTGGGGTGTGGGAAGTGGGGAGTGGGGTGTGGGGAAGTGGGGAAGTGGGGAAGTGGGGGAGTGGGGGAGTGGAGCATTTGGATGAAATTTCCCTATCACCCTATCACCCTATCACCCCAAAACCCTATCACCCTATCTCCTAACGACCGACTCCTGACTCCTGACTCCTGACTCCTGATAACTGATTATTGATAACTTTCAATTACTTGACGAAAATCGCTTTTTTGTTTGACTCCGCGCATTTCTTTTACTAATTCCCGGTCCTTAAAGAATTGTACCGTGGGGGTCCCGGTTACTTGACCCATTTTGGCAATTTCTGGGTCAGCTTCGATGTCAATTTCCACAAAATAAATTTTGCCATCGTACTCATCGACCACTTTATCTAAAATCGGTTTCAGGGTTTTACAGGGGCCACAGGTGGGAGAAACATATTTTACCATTAACAAGCGATCGCCATCATGGAATAATTTCCGCAAAGCATAACCCCCAACGTGACGGGTTTTGTGAATATCAAAAGTTTCCTCCGTATCGGCCGGGGTTTCGCTAACGGTTTTCGTCTCGTAATGTTCAGAAGTGGCTGATTGACGGTATTCTTGGATTAAATTATGCTCCGATAACCATCTTTCTGCCAATAACGCCGCCATACACCCCGTACCTGCGGCAGTGATTGCCTGACGGTATTCGTGGTCCTGCACATCTCCGGCGGCAAAAACCCCCTCGACGCTGGTAGCAACAGTCCCCGGTTTGACTTTCACATAACCCACCTCGTCTAATTCTAGTTGTCCTTGGAATAGGGAAGTATTGGGAGTGTGACCGACGGCATAAAATAACCCTCTAACGGCTAATTCACTGATTTCTCCCGTTTGCGAGTTTTTAATGCGTAATCCTGCCATTTTACTGCCTGTACCGAACACATCCACCGCTTGGGTGTGAAAATGAACGGTAACTTTCGGATTATTTAACACCCGGTCCTGCATTGCTTTCGAGGCGCGCATCGCTTCCCCGCGAATTAATAAATGGACGTGGGAGCCGTATTTAGTTAAATATACGGCTTCTTCTGCCGCCGAGTCACCGCCACCGATGACAGCGAGGTTTTCCTCTCTAAATATCGGTGTAGCACCGTCACAGATAGCACAAGCGGAAATGCCGTTACTCCAGAATTGGGCCTCGCTGGGTAATCCTAAGCGTTTGGCAGTGGCTCCTGTGGCGATAATAATACTATTGGCCTTAACTTCCCGGTCCGTGGAACGAATGGTAAAAGGACGCTGACTTAAATCCACCGAGATAACATCTTCGGTATAGCATTGGGTCCCCCATCTTTCGGCCTGTTCCTTCATTCTTTCCATCAGCTTCGGACCGGTGATTCCTTCGGGAAAACCGGGGAAATTTTCTACTTCTGTGGTGGTCATCAATTGTCCCCCCGGAATGCCTCCCGCTTGGAAACCCTCAAACATCAAGGGTTTTAAGTTCGCACGCGCCGCATAAATCGCCGCCGTATATCCCGCCGGTCCCGAACCAATAATGACTAAATTCTCGACAGTCATAACCGTAAATGCAACTCATAACGACTACGCTTTTTAGTATAGCAGATAATGTCGGGTGGGTTAGACGACGATAAGTTAGATAGTTTACCCATCAGTTTAATATGCGTCCTAACCTACCAAGAAGTAGATTTCTGCCTAAAAATCCAGAATATCTCGGATAATAGCTTTTAAATCGGCATCAGCAGGA
Source organism: Microcystis sp. M_QC_C_20170808_M9Col (assembly GCF_007095495.1). Taxonomy (NCBI): domain Bacteria; kingdom Bacillati; phylum Cyanobacteriota; class Cyanophyceae; order Chroococcales; family Microcystaceae; genus Microcystis; species Microcystis sp. M_QC_C_20170808_M9Col. The sequence goes on from NZ_SFBZ01000220.1 coordinate 6,673, forward strand.
CGTTTGACAAACTGCTCATGGCTGTAAATCCAAACCAGTTTAATTGTGTAGGTAGTCGCGCTCACCAAATACATTAATCTAATTTGCCCCGCAGCACCTTTTGAAACCTGGATATCGAGCTTGTGAAAAGTCCAGCCTTCCGGCAACTGAATTTTCCCCGGTAGAGGTTCCTGGCGGGAGTTATGGGGATATTGGTCATCGATTAAATCCTCTAAAGTTTTGGCAATAAGTTCAACAAAGCTATTTTTGTGAACTTTTGCCAGTTTTTTGAAAGAGCGCTCGAAGTTGTCAGAAGATTCAATCGAGAAGGGAATTGAGCCAGTCATGCACTTCTCCTTTCCCAATAGGATGAGAAGATTCCGTCGCCAATGCCTCCTTCAAAACTTCAGACATGGCCGGTTTGTAGGCAGGGTGTTCCTGTTCTATCAAATCAAGCTTTTGATAACCTAATGCTTTCATATCATCAAGGAGAATTGGCTCTGTGGAACTTTCTTCTGGTGGCAGACCTTTACGAGCCTTTTTCCAAGGAAATTCCGCGTGAGTCATATCACTCAACCGATAGGCGTGGTAGTTACCGAAATATTGCCAAATTTCTGCTAAAAGTTCTTTTTTCTCCGATGGCAGCCCAGATAAGGATTCTTGGCGAGGAATTGGTAATTGTTCAGCCTCAAAATCACTGTAGAACTTATAAGCAGCAGGACAAACCGGACCGTAACGCCATGCTTGAATTTCCTCCTTAAACAATGGTTCATCGTATAGGGCCAAATGCAAGCTCTGTGCATAATATAAAAGCTTTTGGACTTTCATATTAGTCATTTCAGCGTCCATACCATCCTCGTAAGCTCTGATAATAAAGTAGCGAGCCACAGTCAGGCAGTCAATCATAGCTCCACAAAATTTCTAAAATATCGACCTATGACCATTGTAGAAGAAATTGACAATTAGTACAAGTGTATAAAGAAAGCTTAACAATGCTCATGGGGTAATGGGCGAAGTTTTAATATTTTTCGTCACCGACTCTGCCAGTGGGTAAAGTCTGCCGCAAATTGAGCTAGGGATAACAGCTTAATACGGGTATCTTGAGCAACTTTTTGGCGCATTTGAGCCGTATTATATCCCCAATCGGCTAAATATAAGCCCACATCGTTTAAATCGGCTTGTTGCTGTACTAATTCCAACGCATCGAGACGATCCTCGACAAACCACAAATTAGCGGGAGATTCTGGTAAATCAGCTAGTATTTGCTGAATAGTCAGGTATTTTGGCTGTTTAATTTCCTTGCCAATTAATCTCGCTGCCGGAAAATTAATTGCTACTTTTTGTAACAATTGCTTGACAAAACGGCTTTCTTTTGTAGTGATAATATAAACCAAAAAATCCGAGTCTAAAAGAGAGGCCAGGCGATCGATCGCGGGTTGATAAAATTGATGTAAGGCTAACCAAGACTCTAGATCCGACTCAATCCATCGATCCCTAAGACCATCGAGAGCATTTGAGAAAACTTTTTTCGCTATTTTCTCCTTTTCTAGCAGATTTTGCCGAATTGACGGCCAATTATTTAAAGCTTCCTCGTCGGGAATACCGAGAACGAGCGATCGCAACAGTAAAGGCATTTCCCAACCGGTTTCGATAACGGGACGAAGTTGCGAAAAACTAGGGAAAAAATCCTCGGGAATTATTTCCGGCCAAAGGGTTTCATAGGTGCGTTTGCTAATCTGAAAATACTCGATCATGCCATCACAAAGAACACCATCAAAATCCAGTGCTAGAATGCGGGGGGATTGACTCATAAATGCTGGTTTAATCTCAATAATGGCAGTATAGCGCAGCGAAAATTAAAAAATTGTCTGGTACATCATGCTATTAGCTATTCTTTGCTTCATCGTTGATATAACATAGCTGTCTCCATCGGTCTAACCGTGTATTAGACACCTCCAAAATTCAGGCTAGATTGAGGTTAATTGCTGGAGATGTCTATTGTACTGTCAGAGAATCAGGAGCCGCCCAAGACCCATTGGGTCGCTACCTCAGTTTCCCCCCAAGGGAACTGCCTGACTTCAGCGGCGACAAAGTGGGAAGCCAGACTTTCAATCAGTTTAACCAGAGTGGAATCAGTCACCACTGCAACCTTACTGACGTACTTGTGATGGTCGCGTATCAGCCGGAAATGAGCGACCAAGGCACCAAAACTCTCCCAACCAGTGAACGTGGGAACTTCGATGATTACGCCAGCAAGGCCACCAGTGGCTTCAATGTGGGGGTCCACTGCCTCCGCAATCTTGATGAAATCTTCCGCCGCAAGTGCAGATGTAGGTTGCATATACAGAATGCTATGCGCCGCGTCTAAATTATAATCTATCATAGTTTGCCTCTCCCAAATGGTCGAAGTCTAACTATATACTATCACAAATAGTGGGACCAAGATTGAGGGAAAATTAACAAGCGATCGCAGAAAATAACCACAAAGACACAAAGACACAAAGATTAGGCTGGTTAATTCTTCTTGCCATCCAATCAGAATTGGGGTGGATTAGGCTGTGCCTAACCAACCCAACTGGACCAATTGATTGGGGAGATGAAGTTAAATAAAGTTACCTGCCACCAGATTATTACTATTAACCAATCCCAAAAGAACCGAGGAAGCGTTGCCTGAAAAAGCAGCCCCAGTACCTTGAATAATCAGTGTATCTGAGCCAACACCATCAGCGCTGATGGTGAAGACATTACCACTGTAGCTACCAGAAAGGTAGTAGTTTGTACCGGAAACCAGACTAGCAATTGAAACCCCAATCGCGGATATTGCGGAACTCGAGGAATCCAGATCAAGTTTATCTCCCGATGTACCTGTTTCAAAGTCTGAAATGATATCTAAGCCGTTACCAAAAGTAATGGTGTTGCCATCGGTAAAAGTGCCAGGGATGCTTGTTGGTTGGACACCATCTGTAGATCCTTGAGTAAATGTATCTACACCGGCCCCACCTGTTAAGCTGTCGCTACCATTACCTCCCAGGAGAGTATCTATACCATCATTGCCTAGTAAGGTATCGTTACCAGCCCCTCCCCTCAGACTATCATTACCAATACCCCCATCAAGACTATCAGTACCCTGAAGTCCCCCGAGTGTATCATTACCGTCCCCACCTAGTAAGGTATCGTTGTCATCACCCCCCTCAAGACTATCACTACCACTACCCCCATCCAGATAATCATTTCCTTCCAGTCCCTGGATTAGGTCGATACCACTACCCCCATAAAGAGAATCATTTCCTTCACCCCCATCAAAAGCATCATTACCATTACCGCCGAAGATGGTATCGTTACCAGTTCGACCTAATATGCTGTCATCACCATCACCCCCATCAACATAATCATCACCCCCCAAGGCAAAGATCGTATCGTTACCGGCTCCACCTAATATGGTGTCATTAGCGTTCTGACCTGCCAGATTATCGTTAAAGGAACTGCCAATCAGTTTGTAGTTGTCGGTGCTAGTCAGAGCGGGATCGTTAGCACTATAAAACCGATCATTAGATGCAGCTTTAGTCAATGATGAACTCGGCGGCATTGTCAGGATATGAGTAGCAGGTCCGGTAACAAAGGGAGAGATGATAAAAGTATCGGTGTTGGCAGCAAGGTCGTAGGTATTGGTAAAACTAGAGCGATAGCCACTAATAGTCCCAGTTGAATCAGTACCATCGCCATTACGCAGTCGCCAAGCGGTTCCAGTAATATTAAATGGACTGTTTCCAGGGGCTAGTCGCCCTACAGAAGTCAGATTCCTCCCAGTTGCTCCAGTGGGAATTGAGCCGGTAATATATTGGGGTCTAGTGTTTAGAAAGTTGCTGTCTATAAAAAAGAGCAGGGCGCGCCTGAAACCCCAACCCTCACCAGTGATGGTTCCCATATTAATTACTACCCCGCCGGTGGGTAGCAGGGTTGTAGATGTTAGGGTTTTCGCAGAAAATGTATAAGTAGCCATGATCTAATTACCTCCTAAAGTACGTTTATTGGCAGGCTATCAGTAATTGACAAAATTGTCAAGCATTTTACCAAATCAGAAGATAGTTTTGAATCTGCTGATTTAAGATATAAATCTTCTTTTATCGGACTTTTAAAACCTAGACTAAAAATAACTTTTGGAACTGTAAAAAATTGGCATTCATCCCTTGATTCAGCAAGGCATTTTGATTACATCAATTACTGGTCAAGGAAGATAGCTCATGGTTCAAAGTTTTAGGAATCGATCGAGATTGTTGATTTCTAATACCAATTCTCCAAAGTCTGACTACAGAAGTTTAATCCCCCTAAATCCCCCTTAAAAAGGGGGACTTAAATTCGATGTGTAGTTTTTATTTAGAGAAATGGTATAACAATCTTTCTGCTACATTAACTGAACTATTAATTATTTAGGTTTACTGGCGAAATTGCCGAAAAATAATTATCAAAATTTATCTTTATTTGAGGGGTATTTTTCTAGATATTAATTAAGGTTAAAGATGGCATAGCCAACGCATAATTGAAACCAGTTGATTATCATTGGTTAAGTTAGCGGCATTGGTGAGTTTTTTCGTCTCTAATTGCTGATAAATTTCCCTAGCCATTTTTGTTTCAATAGCAGCGCCGATAAAAAAAGTATAAGGATGCTTAGAGATTTTTCTCAAAGCATAATCAATTCTCTGCAAAGCAGTACGAGCAGTTTTCCAATGTTCATCTGCTCCTGCGGGATCAATCCCACCTTTCAATTCTCCCAAAGCAATGTATAAATCAGCAGATTGTAAGGTTTGTTTTTTGATTTTTTGATTAGCTAATTGCGTCGAATCACATTTTAAAAGGCACAAATCAATATTGTTGTTATTAACAATGGGAACATTGACATTATAAATTATTGTTCTTGGTTGGCTGTTATTTAACCAGCTAACACCTCTAACCAAGATTTCTAGATTAGGTGTCATTTCTTCAGCTTCTCTCCATTGATTATTACTAGAATTGAGCCAATCATAAGCAATCCCTGCTACTCTTAAAGTTGCTAATAGAGAACGAGTAAATTTACTTTGAGCTAAGGAGCCACCCGCGTTTCTCATGATTCCTCCTAAAGTGTCACCCCGAATCAATAGAAATCTATAGACTAACTCCTCGACAAAATTAGTCCCCGCAGGTTCCAGAAAATTGACAATTAATTCTTGAATTGCTTCTACCTTGTCTTGGGGATGTACATAATTTTTAGCTTTATCAGAAATTCCCGATGCAGTTAATAAAGCCGCTTGAATATCTGGGATGTTTAGTAAATCTCTAGGATTGTTTACGGTTTGTGCAATAATTTTTAAGGTTCTTGCTTCTGCAATTAAAGGAGTAGCTCTCTGATTTTTTTCTAAGGCTAGAGCAATAAATCCTGAACGGATAGCTTCATAGGTAGTCTCCAAATCACAACTTTGGTTTAAATGCAAGAGATAGGGTTTTTCCATTAAGGCTTTCTCCACACATAAATACATTTTCTTAAAGATTCTCTACCATGACATCCCATTTGCTGACTACTATTACCTTTTCCCTGAGGAACTACTAAAATATTTTCTACTTTAAATCCAATTTCTTCAGCAATTTTTGACAAAATTAAATCTACAGAAATACTAGCTCCCGCATAGCGAACGTTATCATTAATCATACAGAAAATACCCGAGGATTTCATAACCCGAAAGCATTCATAAATTAGACAAGACATTTCCAGAAAATACCCCCTAATCATCCGAGGAATACCATGGTTATTTAAGGCCTTGCTTGATTTTAATTCCTCTAAATAACCTAGGATACTTTCTAATAATTTTTGACGATCAGTTATGGCAATGGCTGGCGACCAATGTTCATTGATTTTTAGTAACTCTTTGGGTTTATTTTCAACAGTGCAACTAAGCATTTGTTGACGTAATTGTTTTAATTGTAGTTGATCTATTCCCAACAGAGCCAATTCCAAAGCGTAGATACGAGTATAATCATAGCGATTACAATAAGGAGGAGAAGTAATAATAGAATCGTATTTTTCTGAGGAAATCTCTGGCAAAATCTCAAGACAAGAACCTTGATATAGTTGAATTTTTCCCCGAGGATAATCTCTAGAAAAAAGTTCCAATTGTTGCTGACTAGGCTCTAAATCTGCGAGAATTTCTCGTAACTTGCTATGTAGGGCAATTTTAAAGTCTAAAATTTTTCCTTTGTCAAATATATTTTTGCCCTGTTGTTTACCAGAACGATAATCCCAACGGAGGTATTGACCATCTTTTCTAGTATAGCTAATTGATTCGAGAATAGAAAGTAAGGCAAATTTTAAGATCGCTTGCACTCGCTCATTCTCTTGGGCAATCAACCCTAAGTAACTTTCTATACAAGCCTGATTTTCTTGGGGATATGCTCCTTGAGTAATTGGTAATTCTAATAACTTAACTTTGTCATCTACTTGTTGCCAAAGGCTATGGTTAGACCAGTACTCTAGACGATGTATATCATCACTATTTAAGCCATTTTCTAAAATTTGTCTAGTAATAATTAATTCTTGTCCAATCGGCAATAGTTCTATTCCATCTGCTGATAAACCCCTGGCCGCCGCCGCAAATAAAGTTGTTCCGCTGCCAGCAAAAGGGTCTAGTATTTTTCCTTGTTTGATACCATATTTTTCCAGAAGATAAACTATCAGATCAACGGAAAAACCCTCTTTATATTTATACCAGCGATAAACTGGTTGGTTCTTATTGCCTTGAAAACTCACTAGAGTACGAGATAATTGCTCAGAATCAAGTAATTTGTCTTGAAAATAATTAAATAATTCTCGATCGAGATTGTTGATTTCTAACAATCTTTCTGCTACATTAACTGAACCATTAATCATTTAGGCTTACTGGCGAAATTGCCGAAAAATAATTATCAGAGTTTATCTTTATTTGAGGGGTAATTTTAATCGGTGGGGAAAGGGCGATACTTAAGGATTAATTCTCGCACCGATTCCCCTAGATTTAATCTCAATCCCCTAGACAAATACCCAAACCCCTGGCGGTTTTGACTAAAGTTTCTTCGGGATCGACGACGCGATAGGTTTTAATCGCCTCCTCAATGGGAACACTGACCACTTGCCGATTTTGCCAGGCCACCATGCGATCGAATTCTCCTCGGGCGATCAAATCCACGGCCGCCACGCCAAAAGCCGCCCCCAGTAAGCGATCTATCGGAGAAGGAATGCCCCCCCTTTGAATGTGGCCCAGGAAAGTCACTCTCGTTTCGGCCCCGGTTTCCCTGGCAACTTCTTCGGCTAAATAGCGACCGATACCCCCGAGACGATCTTCTCCTAGGGCTTCCTTTTGCACTAGGCGATTGCCAGTTTCGGTACGCACAGCCTCGGAGACAATAATCAGAGAAAACTGTTTATCCATACGCTGCCGTTGCCGGATCTTCTCGCAGATCTTCTCTAATCGGTAGGGAATTTCAGGAATGAGAATGATATGGGCCCCCCCCGCAATACCGGCAGCCAGGGCGATATGGCCGGCATCTCTACCCATAACTTCTAGAATCATTACCCGGTTATGACTAGCGGCGGTAAAATGGAGGCGATCGAGGGCTTCTGTGGCGATATTAGTAGCTGTATCGAAGCCGATGGAGACTTCTGTAGCTCCCACATCATTATCGATGGTTTTGGGGATACCAATCAGATTAATGCCTCCCTGTTGGGCGATACGGCGCAAAATCGCCAGACTACCATCGCCACCGATGCCGATCAGGGCATCCAGTCCCAGACTATGATAGCCGTCGATGATGTCCTGAGAGCGATCGATCAGGGTTCCATCCGGCATCGGGAAAGCGAAGGGATCCCCCTTATTGGTAGTACCGAGAATTGTTCCTCCCATCACCAACAGGCGATCGACTCCTTCAATATCAAAGATCGTGGTTTTGGGGGGACGGTTAACTAATCCGTTCGTTGCTTCTCGAATACCCACCACTTCCCAGCCATAATTGCCACTGGCATGGTGGACCACGGCACGAATGGCGGCATTTAAACCCGCACAGTCGCCACCACTGGTGAGAATTCCAATTCGTTTTTTTTCACCCATAGGTTTTTGTCAGGAGATCAACAAATCTATATTTAGGGAAAAGTTGCGGATAATGCCTGAAAATTAAGAAAGTTTCTAGATCGTCCCTGACAGTTAGGGGAAAAATCGGGATATTCTGGTTTCTGTGTGGAAACGAGTTTTATACTGATAGTTTCTTCCGCAAAATAGTCCTAATACTAAATCCGTTGAATATAGGGTACATATCAGGAGAGTCACTCCACTTGCGGGAGTGACTCTTAAATGATTACAGATGTGTCAGCAGCTGCGTGTAAGCATCTCACCGAAAAACTAATGCGCGGGGGGTTTGGGGGCGGCGCCACGCCCCCAACGGGGGGTTTGGGGGGTAGAACCCCCCAAAAGCTTGGATTGAGTGATCAAGTCGGAAGTAATACTAAATCCGTTGGGTATAGGCTAAATATCAGGAGAGGCACTCATGCAAAACGGAGAATAAATAATCAGTTTTTAATAACCAGATTTAGTATAAAAGTTCTGCCCGATAAGCACTTCAGGATTCCATAAGCAAAAATTATCACACAAAGTCGAGAAGAGCCAAAACCGAAAACTCCGCCCCATCCCCTCAGTAATCGATCACGAGCAGGGTATGCAGGGCGACACGGATTCCCATTATACTAGAAATTATATAGCAATTCTAGGGAATTTGTCAACCCTAATATACGAGAAATTTTCTGATAACTGATAGCCGATCAATTTAACTATTTACTGCTTGCTGAAGACGGGATAGATCCCAACCTTTTTGATTGAGAAGTAGCCAAGACTGCATTAAATCCGGACCGTGTAACTCCCCCATCAAAGCAGCGCGTAGAGACTTCATCACCAGACCTTTTTTAACCCGATGGGCTTTAGTTGTGGTCTCCACAATTCCCTTGGCAACTTCTCCAGTCAAATCGGGAGTAATAGCGGCGAGAATATCCTTGATAATATCCTTAACTCCCTCTAATTGTAATTGACTCAAAGCCTCCTGATTATAATTAGCCAGAGGGTTTAAAAGTAAGCGACTTTCAGCGACAGCATCGCTTAAACGAGTTAAACTCGGACCGATGAGAGTAGCCAAACCGATCAACCAAGCTCGATCGGTTTCAGCATCAAAATTATACCCCGCTTCTTGCCAGTAGGGGAGAAGTAAAGGCACTAATTCCTCACCGGTTAAACGATGAAGATATTGACTATTAATCCAATCCAATTTCGTCCAGTCAAATTTTGCCCCCGCTTTATTTACCCGTTCTAAACTAAACACTTCTGCGGCCGTTTCAAGGGTAAAAATTTCTTCGGTGGAATCGGGAGGAGTCCAACCGAGGAGAGTCATGTAATTAACCAAAGCTTGCGGCAGAAAACCCAGTTTTCGGAAATCATCGATCGAAGTGACTCCATCCCGTTTAGATAACTTGCGACCCTCCTGATTTAAGATTAAAGGAGTGTGGGCAAACTCCGGCACTTTTGCCCCCAAAGCTTCGTATAAAAGAATTTGTTTAGCCGTATTAGCGATGTGATCTTCCCCACGAATAACATGGGTAATTTCCATATCGATATCATCAACAACTACCGCTAAATTATAGAGAGGCTGCCCGAAGTTTTCCTCCCCATTTTCCGAGGTACGAGCGATCACCATATCCCCCCCCAAATCACTACCTTTCCAGATAACTTTTTCCCGGATTAAATCCTGCCAAATAATTTCTCGATCATCATCAATAATAAAACGAATTACTGCTTTTCTTCCCGCTTGCTCGAATTGAGCTTGTTGTTCGGGGGTGAGATAACGATGACGATTATCGTAACGGGGGGCAAGATTGCGGGCTTTTTGTTCTTCCCGCATTTTTTCCAATTCTTCCGGGGTACAATAACAACGATAGGCTAAACCTCGATCGAGCAGGGTTTGAATGGCCTGACGATAATAATTAAGGCGTTGAGTTTGAAAAAAAGGACCTTCATCCCAATTCAGTCCTAACCATTGTAGGCCCGCTTGAATATTTTCGGTATATTCTGGTCGAGAACGTTCTAAATCTGTATCTTCCACGCGCAAGATAAATTTACCCCGGTGATGACGGGCAAAAAGCCAGTTAAACACGGCTGTGCGCGCTGTTCCAATGTGTAAATTTCCCGTGGGACTGGGGGCAATACGAACTCTCACTGTCACGATTTAACTCCTAGGTTTTTTGCGGCAACGATATCCCATATTATGGCAAATTCACCTAGGCCAACTCGCGAAATTAAGAAAATTAAATGAATAGCTACCAAAAGGTGAGGGAGGAACAACAAACTCTCAATAAATGAAGTTTCCCTCTCCGGGGAGAGGGTTTGAGGGGGAGAGCTTTCAATAACCCTGTTATTTCGATAATTCTAGGCAGCGATTAAAGATTTGCTCAAAGGTTGCCAACGGAAATATCTTTCCCCACCCAATTCGAGGACAAATTTTAACCGGGGTTCCTGTTGACTAAGATTAATTAAGTATTGTTTTTCTTCCGAGGACAAAACAAAACTTTCAATAATCCAAATCACTAAACCTTTAGATTTGGGGGGTAAATTTTCCAATTGATAGGTAGCAATGGGAGGAATAAAATAAACCGGTCCGACGGCTGCTTCCCGACCAATATTTTTTTTACCTAAATGGGGGGGACGGACTCCATGAATGCCGGTAAGATAGGCACTTAAATCCCCTAGACCTCTAGCGGTGATATGCAGGACATTGTAACCGGTGGCCCGTAAACGTCTTTGATAGCGTCCCTCGTAACCCCCTTCTAAGGGTGCGTAAACACCTAAAGCACCGTATTGTTCCAGATCGCGAATAAATGGTTTTCCTGTGGTCAGTAGTGCCATAGCTAGTAAAAAAAATCTTTTTCCCTATAATCGCACGTTTTGTTAAGTTGTGCGTCAGCTGAACAAAGAAAGACTTAAGATCAAAGATAGAGAGGGACAATCGCTACTCTCTCCCGAGGAGGTAATATGTTTCACGATCTCCTTTATCCCAACGGACTGCTTTATATCCTGATTAAACTAACTGTTTTAGCTTTAGCAGTCTTGCTCTGGTTTATGGTCGTTTCGGCCCCAGCTGTCTGAAAAAAACACTGCTCTTGTCTCAGGTTAGCCTTGTCTTCTACAATTAGCGTTCTATGCAATGGCTAAATTTTGTCGATGACTCCTGTTAAATTGCCGATCGATCCTTTTCTGAAACCCAACCTAACCACTAAACTCCTAGGGGTTGGGTTGGTATTGACAATTATTTTTATCCTGATTGCCCTGTTTTCGCCCCTTCTGCAAGCGATCGGCATGATTCAGGATCCAACCGACATTTTAAGCAATTATCCCCTACAAGCCCCCAGTTCTGCCCATTGGTTCGGGACGAATGTGCGCGGTTATGATGTCTTTTCCCGCACCCTATTCGGGGCCCGGGCGGCCTTGTCCGTGGTATTTTTGGCCACAGGATTATCTTTAGTCATCGGGGTTCCTTTAGGGTTAATTAGCGGTTATTTGGGGGGTAAGATCGATCGCGTTCTCCTCTTTCTCATGGATACCCTCTACACCTTGCCGGGGTTATTATTATCGGTGGCTCTCGCCTTCGTTTTGGGTCGTGGTATCGTCAATGTAGCGATCGCTGTTAGCATTGCCTATATTCCCCAATATTTTCGCGTGGTCAGAAATCAAACCGCCAGCGTTAAAAATGAGTTATTTATCGAAGCGGCGCGAGCGATCGGAGCTACACCGGGTCGTATATTATCAAAATATCTTTTCTTTAATGTCGTCCAGAGTGTCCCGGTTCTGTTTACGCTCAACGCGGCGGATGCGATCCTTGTTTTAGGCGGTTTAGGCTTTTTAGGCTTAGGATTACCGGAAGAAGTGCCGGAATGGGGTCATGATCTCAAGGAAGCTTTGGCGGATTTATCTACAGGTATCTGGTGGACTACTTTATTCCCCGGATTAGCAATGACCACGATGGTGGTGGGTTTATCCCTCTTGGGAGAGGGGTTAAGTGAAATTGTAAACCCCCTGAGTCGTAAACCCTAAAAGCGGGGGCCAGAGTTCCAGAGAAATCATCTCAGGAGCCTCCACACCCTCAGCCTCTCTGTCCGGTAACGATGTAAGATACCCTTTGGGCGATATTGGTGGCGTGATCGGCCATGCGTTCCAGATGACGGATTAGTAAAGCCATCAGCAGGATTGGTTCCACCACACCCTTGATATCTCTTTGATGGGCGAGAGTGTGATAGAGATAATCATAGGCTCGATCGACCGTATTATCTAGTTCTTTCACCTTTGGACCTGCTTCTTGATCGAGGTCGGCCAGAGCAACAAGGCTCGTGGCTAACATATACTGAGCATGGTGGGACATAGCCTCGATCTCACTCATACAATCGTGGGGAGTATAGGCGAATAACTTGAGTGCTATTTCGGCTAAATCCTTGGCATAATCGCCGATCCGTTCCAAATCGCGCACTAATTGCATAAAAGCACTTAAAAGCCGCAAATCTTGGGCTACGGGAGCCTGTAGAGTCATGAGAGTGGCACAATCTAACTCGATTTGACGGTAGTAGCGATCGATTTCCTTGTCAAGGGGGGGGATTTTTTTCGCCATTTCCAAATCCCTAGCAAAAAGGGATTGATGGCTAAGACGAAAGGATTCTTCGACCAAGGTTCCCATTCTCAGCACATCCTGTTCCAATCGCTGGAGAGAACGAGCGAAATAGGTGCGATCGGGATGATTGGTTTCTTTGGATAGGCTCACGGTCGGATTCGCTTAACATAAAACTACTCTTTCTCTACAGTGATAACAAGAAAATTTTCGATTTTGTGCAGTTGTCTAGAGAACTTGACAGATTTTTTTCTCCCCACACCCCACACCCATCACCTCATCTCCTTTTTTTGACGGGGGAGAGTGACTTGTAGGCGAGCGCCGCCGGTGTTAGGATCATTTTGAGCGACGATCGAACCGCCATGGGCTTGAATAATCTCTTTGGCAATCGATAAACCTAAACCGGTACTGTAATCCTTTGTGCCTTGTTTTTGACGGGTGCGGGAAGGATCACCGCGAAAGAGGCGATCAAAAACGTAGGGGAGATCCGCTTCGTTAAATCCTTTACCGTTGTCGATAACGTCAATTTTCAGCCATTTTTCCCCGATAGTATCGGATATTTCTCGAATTTCTAGGCAAATTTTCCCCTGATCGGGACTATACTTAATGGCATTATCAAAGAGATTCAGGAAAACTTGCAGCAGACGAGAGTGATCCACTTCCAGCGTCCAATCCACCGGAGAGGAATAATCTAAGCTAATCTGTTTTTGGGCGGCTATTGGGGTGACAGTCTGCCAAGCGGTGGTGATTAGATCCTGTAGATTAATGATTTGGTATTGTAAAGAGCGCCCCGCATCCGCTTGTAATTCACTGATTTCTAGCCAATCGCAGACTAATTGACTCAAACGCTCCACTTCTTTCCCCATTTGTTCTAACCAGCGTCTTTCGGGAGCTTGGAGGCGTTTTTGTAAAGCTTCGGTAAGGAGAGAAATGGAGGTTAAGGGAGTGCGTAACTCGTGAGTTAAGTCAGAGAAAGCTCGCTCGCGATTTTGGGATAATTCCACTAAAGGCTGTCTATTTTCGATAAATACAGCGATTTGACCTTCTGGCAAGGGATAACCGTAACCCTTCAAGGCAATCGATTTAGGAGCAATCACTTGGCGATCGCTAATGGGAGTGACAGGATAATTAGTCGGGTAAAAAGTCCAAGTTTGCACCTGTGGACTCTGTTTTTGGCGAGTTTCTTGAATTAATTGATCTAATTCGTAGGAGCGCACTAATTCCAGCAGCAGACGTACCTGATCTGGCTGCCAGCGATCGAGTTTTAAGAGGGTTATTGCCTGTTGATTGCACCAGAGCAGTTGATTATCGGCATCGACATGAAGATAGGCGATCGGCGCTCGTTCTAGCAAGGATTTCTGAATTTCTAAGCTCTTTTCTCGCTCTTGCAGACTTTGGGAGAGAAACTGTAATTCTCGACGCACCAGGGAGGTAACGGGAAAAGAAGCCGACAAATCCGCCGAATCCGAGAGAGCGCTCAGGGTTCGCTTTAACTCTCTATTTAAGCGTGAGACTTGCCAGTAACAAATACTCAAACCTAAAACTACTCCCAAAATAAAAGCGAAAATAGTCATTATCCCAGAAAGCGGCGATCGCTAAACTTGAAAATATAATCGCTCACCTAGCCAAAACGATAACCGAAACCGCGTACAGTAATCAGGTATTCTGGTTGACTGGGATCGATTTCTAGTTTTTCGCGTAACCAGCGAATGTGAACATCGACGGTTTTGGTGTCTCCTAAAAAATCTGGCCCCCAAATTTGTTCAATTAATTGCTCTCTTGACCAAACTCGGCGCGGATAACTCATAAATAGGTCTAGGATACGGAATTCTTTAGGAGAAAGGTTGATTTCTTCATCTCGCACCGTCACCCGACATTCCTGGGGATAGAGAAGAACATCGCGGAATTTTCGCACGGGAGCGGCAGCTAGGGAAGTAAATCCTTGACGACGAATGAGAGCGCGACAACGAGCGACTAATTCTCGCATACTAAAGGGTTTAGTCAGATAATCATCGGCACCCACTTCTAAACCCAAAACTCGATCGGTTTCGCTGGCCTTAGCACTTAAAATTAAAATCGGGATAATATTGCCGTGATAGCGCAACAGACGACAGATATCAAGACCGTTGATTTGGGGTAACATTAAATCCAAAACGACCAAATCAAACCGAGATTCACCGTGATTAGATTCTTGACTTTGCAGTAATTCTAGGGCAACGCGACCATCACTAACACCGAGAGCCTCGTAACCTTCTTCTTCCAAAGCCAAAATAATCATATCCCGAATCACTTCTTCATCTTCAACGATTAAAATCCGATGATTGGGAACGAAATCCGTACTCGCCGACAAGGGGGGGGTGTCAAGGGTTAACATAAAAATACTTGATTATTCGTCCTAATTTTATCTCAATTGGTCAACCTGCACTCGGGGGGGTAGAGCCGAATGTTATTACAGTTATCTACATGGTTAGAGGTGGAATCCTATCTAGAACAATCTCAGGGAATTATTATTCCCATTGGTTCCACGGAACAACACGGGCCGACGGGACTGATTGGTACAGATGCTCTATGTGCGGAGGCGATCGCTAAAGGAGTAGGGACACAGGTACGAGCAATGGTAGCACCCACCTTAAATGTCGGTATGGCCCTACATCACACGGCTTTTCCCGGTACGATTAGCCTTCGTCCTAGCACTTTGATTCAAGTCATCCTCGACTATGTGACTTGTTTAGCTAGAGCCGGTTTTCGTCAATTTTTCTTTATTAATGGTCACGGGGGCAATATTGCCACCCTAAAAGCCGCTTTTGCGGAAACCTATTATCATTTGGATTCCCTCAATTTGCCTAACACAAATGAGGTTAAATGTCAAGTGGCCAATTGGTTTATGGTGCGAGAAGTTTATCTTTTAGCCAAAGAATTGTATGGAGAGCAGGAGGGTTCCCACGCTACACCGAGCGAAGTGGCGTTAACTCAGTATCTTTACCCTGAGAGCCTTAAAAACGCCTTTTTATCCGAAAAAGTGGCTTCTGGTCATGGTATTTACGGTGCGGCTAATTTTCGCCAAAATTACCCCGATGGTCGTATGGGTTCCAATCCTGCTTTAGCCACTCCCGAACACGGTCAGAGATTCTATGAATTAGCCGTGAAAGAATTGAGTAACAGTTATCTAGAATGGCTCTCTTGTCCTGTGTCTGAGTTGATTAGCAACTAAGCCACCGAGACCCGGAATAATTTAACTGTAACCCTAAGTAAGTAGCTGGTTATAATTAAATTAAAAATGGATTTTAGGTTCGATCCCCCCTGCCCCCCTTGATAAGGGGGGTGCCGATAGGCGGGGGGATCCCCCCTGCCCCCCTTGATAAGGGGGGTGTCTGACAACTTTTAACGCCTACCTACTTAAGTGGTTTCAATTAAATTGAAGATAGATTTTGTCTTTGATCCCCCCTTAATCCCCCCTTAATAAGGGGGATATCTGAACAATTTTTAACCCCCACCCACTTAGAAAGAAAAGATAAATATCCAAAAGGAGAAAATTGATGATTGCCACTACTGAGAATAACTCCAATCAACCTCTGGCTAGTTTGCGGGAAATACAAGAACTTGCCATCGCAATTACCGCCAAAAGCCTCAATCCCGCCATGCTAACGATTGATTTCCTCAAATATTCGGGAATAGTTCCCCCCGACTGGGAATTAAATGGCCAGCCGGTACTCAATCCCAATTACGCTCAAGTTAATTTTCAAAATGGCATCAGCATTGTCGCTCGACCCCGGAAAATTACCTTTGTGGAGATAATTAAATCCCCCGATAGCCTGAACCTGAAACTGCCAGAAATTGTCGGTTTATATCTAGATAAACTCCCTTTAGCCGAATATCAAGCCCTGAATATCGCCCCGAAAAGTATTGTTCCTCTCCCCAGTAGCCCCGATGCCGCTAAAAAATATATCACCGAAACTCTTTTGGCCCCCGGTCCCTGGCTCAATTTCGGTACAGCACCCCTACAAGCTGGCATCAATCTATTTTATCAGTTAGAAACCTCTCAGCTATCCGTGGCGATTAACGAGGCAAAATTACAATTACCCGATGGCAAAATTTTAGGGGCGCTATTATTTGCCGGCAACTTTAACTATAATCTGGCCGAGGGCCGCGATCGATTCAATCTGCTCAAACAATATCTGGGACAATGGCAAAAAGACCTAGAGATTTTCCGAGAATTAATCACTCAGCGTTTTCTGGAAAGACAAGTCCCAGTTTTCCCCTCTAATATCAATCTGCCCCTAGTACCCCAAGGTCGACTGTAATCAGTAATCAGTCAATACTTGCCGATAACCTAAAACACATCCACCCCCGCAAACCCTTGTATTTTGGCATTAGCGGCTTCCCCACAGCTGCGCGGGGTGGGGAATAATTTCCCCGGGTTAGCTAAACCTTTGGGATTAAAGCAGTCCCGCACATAGCCCATAGTTTCTAAGTCAATCTCGTTGAACATGGCGGGCATATAACAATTTTTATCGATGCCGATACCGTGTTCCCCCGATAAACTGCCCCCAACCCGCACACAAAGTTTGAGAATTTCACCGCCTAACTCTTCCACTTCTTCCCAGGCACCCTCTACCCTGTTATCGTAGAGAATCAACGGGTGTAAATTGCCATCCCCGGCGTGGAAAACATTGGCGATTTTATAACCGTATTTTTCACTTAAAGCCTTAATTTCCTGAAGAACATACACCAATTGAGTGCGGGGAATCACCCCATCTTGCACAAAGTAATTAGGGCTAATTTTCCCCGCCGCCGCAAAAGCCGCTTTTCTGCCCTTCCAGAGTTTCAAGCGGGTTTCGGCATCATTAGCCGTGGTGATGTTTCTCGCCCCATTTTGACGGCAAATATCGGCAACCCGATGTTTATTACTGGCGACTTCTACCCCTAAACCATCCAATTCCACTAATAAAACTGACTCGGCATCCCGGGGATAACAGCCGGTGGCCACCACATCCTCCACGGCGTTGATACTGAGATTATCCATAATCTCCATCCCCGCCGGAATCATTCCCGATTTAATAATATCCGCCACCGCTTGGCCCGCCGCCTCGATACTGGTAAAATCGGCCAGTAAAACACAGATAGATTCCGGAGTTTTCAGAATTCTTAGGGTGATTTCCGTGGCGATGCCTAAAGTTCCCTCGGAACCCACAAATAAACCGGTTAAGTCGTAGCCCGGTTGTTCTGGTACTGCCCCCCCCACATCGATAATTGAACCGTCGGGAAGGACGATTTTTAAGCCCATAACGTGATTGGTAGTCACGCCGTATTTTAAACAGTGAACCCCGCCGGAATTTTCCGCCACATTACCGCCGATCGAGCAGATAATTTGACTAGAGGGATCCGGTGCATAATAAAATCCCGCCCCGCTTACTGCTTGCGTCACCCAATTATTAATCACCCCGGGCTGTACCACCACCCTTTGATTATCTAAATCAACCCTGAGAATCTGATTCATCCGCGCCGTGACGATGAGAATCCCCTCTTCTAAGGGTAACGCCCCTCCCGATAAGCCCGTTCCTGCACCCCTCGCTACCCAGGCAATCTCGTTATCGTGACAGAGTTTCACCACCGCCGCAATTTCTGCGGTGCTGCGAGGCAATACCACAAGAGCGGGTCTTTGTCTGTATCCTGTGATACCATCGCACTCGTAGGTTAATAATTCATCTTTGCGACGGATGACTCCATCTTTGCCAAGGATCGCTTCTAACTGTTTGATCAGATTGGGGGAGATTTTCGGGGGATTTTTGAGTAACATAGGTTTCAGGGCGGCGGAGTCGCAGTAAAATGGCTCTATAGGTTAAAATATCGCAAAAAAGCCAGAAATAAAGCTTTAAAAGCTGCTATCTCCTATTTTAGCACTATAACCCCTTCCTCTGTAGATAGAAACCCCAAGGGTCTGGATTATAGAGAAAATTGCCGATAAATTTCCCAGTGCTTACCGTTATGGATTAGGAGGGTAATTTCATCGATTATCACCTCAAAAAATAGCTCTTGATTAGCATATTTTGACCAAGCTTTCCAGAAATTATCTTTAGTTAAATCTCGGAAGCCAACGGTTAAATGAGGCGAAAAAGCTCGGCTTTTTGAGGCATTATCGCTGATGTTCAAGGAAGATTCTAGCTGCTGTAAAAGCCGTTTTTGCAGGGTTAATAATTCTGGGGTTTTCTGGACATTAATATAAATGACTCGCGGTTTAAAGGCGGCAAAATTCTGAAGAATTAGGGGAATAGGAGCGTGCAAGCGGGCAAATTCCTCTAAACATCTTTCTAAATCCGGTAATTGTCCTAAATTCCAGCGGAAAGGGGGTTGGAGAGTGACGTGGGGAGGCGATTTCAGGGCGGCGCGACTATTGTAAATTTCTGCAAACTCTACCTTGATTTTTGTGGCAATTTCCTGTACTTCTGGCGGCGGCAAAAGCGCAATAAAAAATAGAGATCCCTGGGGTTGATTCATGGAAACAAGCAAGGCTACAGAAATGAAACTGTCACCTCGATTCTAGCAGTCTTTCACAACTCTAGCTAATTGTATAGCTCTGTTACATTGCACCATCGACAGCCAAGATTAATCGGTATAATTATAGGGTTGTTAATCCGTCCTAGCCTACTGAGAATTTATGCCCTGGTTTGTCAAGATAGAAAAAGGCATTGTTGATAAAGCTACCTTCGATCGCTATGTCAGCGCCCATAAGGACTATGTGCGTGATTTAATTAGCCAAGGACGAGCAGCAAAAACCGGTTATTGGGCAGAAAGGGGCGGCGGAATGTTATTATTTAAGGCCGATTCTCTTGAGGATGCTCAAGCAATTATAGTTCGCGATCCTTTAATCGAGAATGGTTGTGTGGAGTACGAACTCCATGAATGGCGAATTGTCGTCGAGTAATCTAGCTTTTCAGGGAACAGTGAACCGTAATCATACTAAATCTGGTTATTAAAGACTGATTATTTATTCACACTTTTGCCTCTTGCCTCTTGCATGAGTGCCTGTCCTGATATGTAGCCTAGACTCAACGGATTTAGTATCAGTCATCAGTGAAAACACAGCAATGTTAAGCTGTTGATTATCTAAATATTACTCGTTAATACTGCCTGGGAGTGGGGAGATGGGGGTGGGGAGTGGGGAGTCGGGAGACCACTTCGTGCGCGTTGCGGGGGGAGTGGGGAGATGGGGAGCTTTTTGGCTGTGGACTGAAAACTCACATCTGATTACTGATTACTGATTACTGATAACTGATAAGCTATACTGGGGGGATTGTGCTGAAAGCACGGTTGATGCTGCCGATCATTAAATTAAATTGTCTCTAGTGAAATTGAGGAATTAACTTTGTCTAAACAAGATCTCATCGAAATGGAAGGAACCGTCACCGAATCCTTGCCCAACGCCATGTTTAGGGTGGATTTAGATAACGGTTTCAACGTCTTGGCCCATATATCTGGCAAAATCCGCCGTAATTATATCAAAATCCTCCCCGGCGATCGAGTCAAAGTGGAACTGACCCCCTACGACCTAACCAAAGGCAGAATTACCTATCGCCTGAAAAATCAAAAAAAATAGCGATAAATAGGGGCAGAGAAGCCAAAAAGCCTAATAAGCGGCCAAATTTATTTTAAAAAAATAGGTGACACGGGTAAAAGAAATCTGATATAATAGTAAGCTTGCAGTGTTGCCAGAATAGTTAGGCATGAAAGTTAGAGCGTCTGTCAAAAAAATGTGCGAAAAGTGCCGCGTCATCCGTCGGCGCGGTCGAGTCATGGTAATTTGTTCTAACCCCAAACACAAGCAGAGACAAGGTTAACCCACCAAAGTCACTGTCTTGGGGCAGAGAATCGTTACCGTTAATTGTAGTCGTTTTTGGAAAAAAAATCGTTCATAGGGAGAAAGAAAAAGCGTGGCAAGGATAGCTGGTGTAGACCTACCTCGCGATAAGCGTGTGGAAATCGCCCTGACCTACCTCTACGGAGTAGGTCTATCGCGTTCCCAAGAAGTCTTATCTGCGACGGGTGTTAACCCTGACACTCGGGTCAAGGATCTCAGCGATGAAGACGTGGCGGCGCTACGGACTTATATCGAAACAAATTATCAAATCGAGGGGGATTTGAGACGCTGGGAGGCGATGAACATCAAACGCCTCGCCGATATCGGCACCTATCGAGGTCGTCGGCATCGGCTAGGATTACCCGTGCGCGGGCAACGGACGCGAACCAATGCGCGGACCCGTCGCGGTCGTCGGGTGACAGTGGCAGGGAAGAAAAAAGCCCCCTCCAAGAAATAATTTTTTATTCATTGCGATATCCCCCAATCAAGAAAAACTATGGCGCGACCAACCAAAAAAACCGGACCCAAAAAACAGAAGAAAAATATTCCTACCGGAGTCGCTCACATTCAATCGACCTTCAACAATACCATTGTCACGATCGCCGATACCAAAGGCGATGTGATCTCTTGGGCATCGGCGGGATCGAGTGGTTTTAAAGGAGCCAAAAAAGGAACCCCCTTCGCCGCCCAAACCGCCGCCGATAACGCCGCCCGCCGAGCGATCGAACAGGGAATGCGTCAACTAGAGGTGATGGTTAGCGGCCCTGGGGCAGGACGGGAAACCGCAATCCGAGCCCTGCAAGGAGCAGGATTAGAAATCACCCTGATCCGGGACGTGACCCCCATCCCCCACAATGGTTGTCGTCCTCCCAAACGCCGGAGAGTGTAAACAGTGAACAGCTTTTTCAGGTGACAGGGATCTTGAGGCCGGCAGCCGTTAGCTTTTCGCACATCAGCAGGAGAATCGGGTCGTCAAAGACCATCTGATCAAAAAACTGAACGCTGAACGTTAAATGCTGAACGCTAGAGAAAACTGATAACTGATAAGTGATAACTGATAACTGAACAAGGGAGGTCAATCGGTGGCGCAATTTCAAATCGAGTGTGTAGAAGCAAAAACTTACAAGAATCAGAGTCAGTACAGTAAATTCGTACTAGAGCCTCTGGAAAGAGGCCAGGGTACGACCGTAGGTAATGCCCTGAGACGGATTCTCATTTCCAATCTGGAAGGGGCGGCCGTGACGGCCCTGCGGATCGCGGGAGTCAATCACGAATTTGCCACCGTCCAGGGAGTACGCGAGGACGTGATGGAACTCATGCTCAACATGAAAGAAATCATCCTGAAAAGCTACACCAATCAAACCCAGATCGGGCGTTTAGTGGCAACTGGACCGGCGACGGTAGTGGCGGCACAATTCGATTTACCCTCAGAAGTCGAGATAGTTGATCGCAATCAGTACGTCGCTACCCTAGCCGAAGGGGCCAAGCTAGAGATGGAATTTCGCGTGGAAAAAGGCAAAGGCTACCGGGCGATTGATCGCAGTAAAGACGAAGCCACTTCGCTAGACTTTCTGCAAATCGACTCGATTTTTATGCCCGTAACCAAAGTCAACTACAGCGTCGAAGATATCCGTTCCGAAAGCGGTCAAGCTAGAGATCGTCTGCTCTTAGAAATTTGGACAAACGGGAGCATTAACCCCAAAGAAGCCCTTTCCCAAGCGGCCGATATGCTAGTTAATCTCTTTAACCCGCTCAAGGATCTCAACGCCCTCGAATCCTCCAGTAACTTTGACGACCAAGAGATCAACCAAGAAAACCAAATTCCGATCGAGGAACTACAATTATCCGTGCGCGCCTACAATTGCCTGAAGCGAGCGCAGATCAACACCGTAGCCGACCTCCTCGATTACAGCCAAGAAGATCTCTTAGAAATCAAAAACTTTGGGCAGAAATCGGCGGAAGAAGTCATTGAAGCCCTACAAAAACGGTTAGGCATCACCCTACCCCAAGAAAAAAGCAAGTAAACCCAATTCCAGGAAAATACCATGAGACATCGATGTAAAGTGCCTCAATTGGGTCTGCCGGCTGACCAAAGAAAGGCACTGCTGCGCAGCTTGGCCACCCAGCTAATTCGCCACGGTCAGATCACCACCACCCTAGCGAAAGCGAAAGCGGTGCGAGCAGAGGTAGACCACATTATCACCCTAGCTAAAGACGGTTCCCTGAGCGCCCGTCGCCAGGCTATGGGCTACATCTACGATAAACAACTGGTTCACGCCCTCTTTGAAGGCGCACAAGCCCGTTATGGCAGTCGTAACGGCGGTTATACCAGGGTGGTGCGTACCCTGCGCCGTCGCGGGGATAATGCCCCCATGGCGATTATCGAACTGATGTAACGATGACAGCTTGCCCCCAGTCGCGGATCGCCCTAGTTATCCAGTATGTGGGAACTAATTTCCACGGCTGGCAACGGCAACCCCATCACAGAAGCGTGCAGGAAGAAATCGAGAAGGCTCTGGCCGATATTCTCGGTCATGACGTCACTCTGCACGGGGCCGGACGTACCGATAGCGGTGTTCACGCCGCCGCCCAAGTTGCCCATTTCGAGCAGCAGAGTCCGATCCCACCTTCCCATTGGGCTAAGGTTCTCAATGCTCGGCTAGATGACGATATCGTCATCCGGGCCTCAGTCCGGGTTCCCGATCGCTGGCACGCCCGTTTCTCGGCCCTCTGGCGACGTTATCGTTACACCCTCTATACCGACCCCATCCCCAATCTATTTGTGAGCCCCTTTAGTTGGCACTACTACCATCGTCCCCTCGATGCCGATTTGATGGCCAGGGCCTTAAAGCCCCTATTGGGTAAGCACCATCTGGCCGCCTTTCACCGTGCTAACTCTAGTCGTGACCATTCCTGGGTAGAAGTACAGGGGGTGGAATGCTACCGTCAAGGGCCGTTTGTACAGATGGAAATTCAAGCCAATGGCTTTTTGTACGGGATGGTGCGCCTATTGGTGGGAATGTTGGTGGAGGTGGGAACTGGTGAGCGATCGCTAGAAAACTTTACCGACATCTGGGTCAATCAGCGCCGAGAATTGGTCAAATACGCCGCACCAGCTAAAGGACTATGTTTACTGCGGGTGGGTTACGCCGATTTTCCCTTTGCCGATAGCGTCTGGTTCGAGACTCAGCCTCTTTATTATTTCCGAGCAGAGGGGATAGGGGAATAGGGGAATGGGGGAATGGGGAATGGGGGAATTTCAACTAACACCCCAACACCCCAACACCCCAACACCCTAACACCCAGGTCGGCAATAAAAAAAATTATTTTTGTAAACCAAGGCAAACTCACCATGAACAAAACACCTCTACCAAATTTAGAGACTCTAGAGCAGAAATGGTACGTCATTGATGCGGCCGATCAGCGTCTAGGTCGTCTGGCCACCGAGATCGCTATGATTCTACGGGGCAAAAATAAAGCCACTTTCACCCCCCATCTGGATACGGGGGATTTTGTCATTGTTATTAACGCTGAAAAAGTGACGGTGACGGGCAAAAAACGCCAACAGAAAGTTTATCGCCGCGACTCCGGCAGACCGGGTGGTATGAAGGTAGAAAGCTTCGATAAACTGCAAAAACGCATTCCCGAACGGATTATCGAACACGCTGTTAAGGGAATGCTCCCGAAAAACAGCTTAGGTCGGAAATTGTTCACGAAACTGAAAGTTTATGCCGGTGCGGAACATCCCCATCAGGCACAACAACCGGAAGTTTTAGCGATTAATACGATTCCCGCAGGAGGAAATTAAGTCAATGCAAGCCACGGACAGTAAAAACAAGGTAGTTTATTGGGGAACGGGACGACGCAAATCGGCGGTCGCTGCCGTGCGTCTCGTGCCGGGGACGGGGGCAATTACCGTTAACGGTCGCGATGGAGAAACCCATTTTAACCGCATTCCCACCTATATCCAGACGATTAAGGCTCCTCTGGAGACTTTGGGACTGGAAAACGAGTATGATATCATCGTTAAGGCCGAGGGCGGTGGTTTGACCGGCCAAGCGGACGCGGTGAAATTGGGTGTCGCTAGAGCTTTATGTCAATTGGCCCCGGAAAATCGTCCTCCCCTCAAGAGTGAAGGTTATCTGACTCGGGATCCCCGGGCGAAGGAACGGAAAAAATACGGTCTTCACAAAGCGCGCAAAGCGCCTCAATACTCGAAACGTTAGGTTAATAGAGAGGTTTATTATGCCGAAAAAAATTCATCCTACTTGGTATCCGGAAGCTAAGGTGATCTGTAATGGTGAACTGGTGATGACGGTGGGTTCGACAAAACCAGAAATTCATGTGGAGGTTTGGTCGGGTAATCATCCTTTTTATACGGGAACCCAGAAGATGATCGATACGGAGGGCCGGGTTGATCGCTTCTTGCGTAAGTACAAAATGGGCGATAAGTCAAGCAAAAAGACCGAGCAGAAATAATTCTTTACTTTTGCCTTTTTGACCCGGTGGGGAGATTTTCCCTCTGGGTTTTTTGCTATTTTTGGGCTGGTAGAGTCATTATACTCCCACAATACCCCCGAAGCCATCTCAAGCCTCTGAGATGGCTTCATGCTGAATCTCTCAACGTAAAATGCTGACAGTGAGAGCGCATTTTATTCATCGAAAATTTGGGTCTGAAACCCCGCCGTTTTACGGCGGCTTTGCTGTTAAATATTAGCACATTTACGAAATATATGCTAAAATATGAGACATGGAAAAAGCCTATTCTTACCG
>NZ_SFBZ01000221.1:0-9695 GCF_007095495.1 Microcystis sp. M_QC_C_20170808_M9Col
GGTACTTTGTTCGGTGCTAGACTGATATTTGAGTAAGCCAGACAGGAGCCAGAAAAAGATATTTATCAGAAAAGTCATGATCAAGCTAGAGGTTTAAAGACTGATCGGGTTCCAATTATCTTTATTCATAAATATAGCGTTTCCTAAGCTAGTGAGGTACACCTGTTTTTCTTCCCCTTTGCCTTTTGCCTCTTGCCTTTTGCCTAAAACCCATAACTTTTGTACCTCAGCAGACTGAAAAACGCTATCAATTCATACCAGGTAAGCAAGAGAGCTACGCCACTACTACCAAATCATTACCAGGTTTTGAAGCACGATTCTCTCAAAATCTTGCACCTGTTTCGCGAGAAAAGCCACAAAACCCTTACCTTGCCTACATTTCACATTGATTCAGCAAACCCTAATTACCTCCTTGGTATGCGACTATTCTGCCTGGGAAATAAATGGTACTTTATTTTTTTGCAAGTTCCTTACTGCGACCGACGATCGCCCAGAGATAGCTAATTGCTAAGGCCAAAAACGCGAGGGAAATACTTTCTTTGACGATAAAAATACCCAGACCGATCAGCACACAGGGAACGAAGGTACTTCCCTGACTGGTTAGAATAGTGGCGATGGTCGGCACGCTGGTCAACCCGTAGGCGAACGCACACCAAACCCCCACCAGAATCAAAAACACGCTGACGATAACGATCAGACTTGTTACGCTACTACTGGCGAAAAGGGGAACGTAAATGCCGATATTATCGCTGCCGTTGGCGACGGTCAACGCAGCCACGCTATAGGTGCGCGGGTCAAACCAACGACCGAAGGGGGAATGTTTCGCACCCTCTAGGTTGACTTCGACATTCTCCGGCTCTTCCTCCTTCTCCTCTTCTTTGAGAAGGGAAAAGATGCCGAGAATCACAGGAACGAGGCCTAGATAGCGAATCCATGGGGTAGGGATGAGAAAACAGCCGAAAAATCCCGCTAAACTGGCAATAACCAGCAGACTAAAGCCGATATACTGACCGATGACGATATCGCGACGACGGAAGAGTTTCCCCGTTTGGCTGAAGAGAATCGTCAGGATCAATATATCGTCGAGGTTGGTGGCGACGAATGCCGCTACACCGGTGGATATCGCGATCACAATCTCGATCATCGTTTTTTTCCTTAAGATGGCCGTCGGGTTCGTCCGTTCGTTATACCTTGTTCGGCTTTTCCTTCAAAGGTTCGGCAACGGAAGAATTTTACTACCTATCCCGATCGAGAAACTGTATTTCGCACGACCGATCGCCCTAGGCCGCTGCGGGATGGAAAAAGAAAGCGAGGGCGATCACCGCGTAGGTCGCGACGAGTAATATACCCTCTAGCCAGTTCGAGCGACCGTCGTTACTGATCGAGTTAGTCAGCCACACCGCGACGGCGACGGCGACCAATTCAAACGGATCAAAATCGAGAGCCATCGGCTGACCGAGGAAATAACCCGCGATTACGAGAACCGGCGCGACAAAAAGTGCGATTTGCAGACTCGAACCCACCGTCACGGAAACCGCCAGATCCATTTTGTCTTTTAAGGCGACCCTAACCGCGGTGGCGTGTTCGGCCGCGTTGCCGATAATTGGCAGCAGGATCACCCCCGTGAAAAGGGTCGTTAATCCTAATTTATGCGTGGCTTCCTCTAGGGTATTAACTAACAATTCCGATTCGACCGCCACACCGAGCGTCACGAGCAGTAATATCCCCACCCAGAGCCAGAGATTCGGCTTTTTTACGCTTACCGCTTCCCCCGACTCTTGATCGAGATCTGCGTCCCCCACCTCGTAAAGATAGGTATGGGTCTTCATCGAAAACAGCAGACTCAGACCATACACAAAAATTAATACCGCCGCCACCGTTACCGAGAGACGCTGTAGGACGCTCTCCTCGATTGCGGCGGAGGTGTATTGAACGGTCGTGGGTAGGAGGATCGCTGCCACGGCGAGATTCATCGACGAGGAATTTAAACGGGCGGTCACGGGCTGGAATTTCTGTTCTTTATAGCGTAAGCCGCCGAAAAACATCGATAAGCCCGTTACCAGCAGCAGATTCCCGATAATCGAACCGGTAATCGTCGCTTTCACCACCTCGATCAAACCTTCTTCGAGGGCGGCGTAGGCGAGAATTAATTCGGTAGCGTTACCGAAGGTCGCGTTCATTAAACCGCCGAGATTGGGACCGACCACGACGGCGATTTCCTCGGTTGCTTTTCCCATGTAAGCGGCCAGGGGAACAATCGCTAGACAGGCACTCAGGAAAACGATCGTCACGTCCCAACGCAGGAAATTCCAGGCGATCGAGATCGGGACAAAAACCAACAAAATGGCGAAAATCCGGTTCTTTATATTCATACCAAGGGGTGTTTGTTTCGGCATAAAACCGCGGACGGTTTTGAAAAACAGACTATCGGCTTTTTTTCTGTTTCGATTACCCGAATCGCCCGCTAATATACTCGCGGGCCTCGTCGGTTTGCGGATTACCGAACATAACTTCCGTGGGGCTGAATTCGACTAATTTCCCCCGGCGTTTCCCGGACGAATCGGTTTCGGTGTTAAAAAACGCCGTCCAGTCGGCGATCCGCGATGCCTGCTGCATATTGTGGGTGACGGTGACGATCGTGTAACTTTCCTTCAGTTGTAGGCACAATTCCTCCACCTGACGGGTAGAGATGGGATCGAGGGCCGAACAGGGTTCATCCATCAATAAAACATCTGGCTTCATAGCGATCGCACGGGCGATACAGAGACGCTGTTGTTGTCCCCCCGATAGTGCCGTTCCTTTTTCTTTCAGTTTGTCCTTTACTTCCTCCCAGATCGCCGCCTGCCGCAGGGAATACTCGACCAATTCATCAAGATTTCCCTGATAACCGTTGGTTCGGGGCGCGTAGGCGATATTCTCGTAAATGCTCTTGGGAAAAGGGTTCGGACGTTGGAAAACCATGCCCACCTGTCGCCGTAACTTGACTGCGTTGACCTGCGAATCGTAAATATTCTGATTTCGGTACAGTAGTTTTCCCTCCACCTTGGCGCCGGGGATCAGATCGTTCATTCGGTTAAAGCAGCGCAAGAGGGTACTTTTCCCGCAACCGGACGGCCCGATAAAGGCGACGATTTTTCGTGCAGGAATTTTAATATGAACGTCCACAAGAGCGAGAAACCCGTTATAAAAAACTTTCACTCCTTCCGCCTCGAAAACACTGTGATCTGGGTTAAGGTGGGTAGTCATGGCAAAAATTCTCCTGATCGTTTATTAAAGATCGATGGTTTTTTTAGAGGGGAGGGTTTGCAAACCCTCCCGTACTGGAGAAGTGGGGAGTGCAGGAGTAGGGAAGGTTATGTATCTACCCCCTTGCCCGCTGCCTTCCCTAATTCAGTGTCGAATAACGTTGACGTAGATAGATGGCGATGGCGTTGAGGGCGAGAATTAACAGGATCAGAACGATAATCGCGGCCGCC
This sequence comes from Microcystis sp. M_QC_C_20170808_M9Col, assembly GCF_007095495.1. Classification (NCBI taxonomy): domain Bacteria; kingdom Bacillati; phylum Cyanobacteriota; class Cyanophyceae; order Chroococcales; family Microcystaceae; genus Microcystis; species Microcystis sp. M_QC_C_20170808_M9Col. The sequence goes on from NZ_SFBZ01000221.1 coordinate 3,477, forward strand.
GCCGCATTGGCAAAACCGGGTTCGGGACGGGTGATATAGCTGAAAATTTGAATCGGTAGTGCCATAAAGCGTTGGAATAAACCAGGATCGAAAGTGAGGAAACTAACCGCGCCGACGACCATTAAGGAAGCCGCGTCCCCGATCGCCCGCGACACGGAGATAATCACCCCCGTGAGAATCCCCGGCACCGCGTAGGGTAAAACATGGTGTTGGATCGTCTGCCATTTGGTACTGCCTAGACCGTAGGAGGCTTGGCGTAGGGAATCGGGAACCGCCCGGATCGCCTCCCGCGCCGTGACGATAATCACTGGCAGCGAGAGAAGCGCAAGGGTTAACGCGCCGGAAATCAGCGTCGGGCCAAAATTGAGCAGATAGTTAAAAACCGCTAATCCTAATAAGCCGTAGACGATCGAGGGAACCCCGGCCAGATTGCCGATATTCACCTCGATCAGTGCCGTCCACCAAGTTTTCGGGGCGTATTCCTCTAGATACAAAGCCGACCCGACCCCGATCGGGACTGCCACGAGAAGCACGATAATTCCCAGATAGAAACTACCGATGATCGCCGGACGGATACCGCCCCTTTCCGGGAAACGGGAAGGAGTTTCCGTGAGGAATCCGGGGGTTAAGAGTCGTCCGAGTCCATCGTGGGCGATATTCAACACCAACAGCGCCAGAACGAACAAACCGATCAGTAAACCGAAGAGGAAAAGATACTCGCAGAATTTGCCGATCGCCTCGCGGCGTTCGAGATGGTCGATAAATTCAACGGTATCGGATTTGACAGAGGATTTAACCATGGGAAATCAATCGTATTTTTCTTTAAAACGGTGGGAGATCCAGTAACTGGCTAGATTCAGCACCAGCGTGATCAGAAAAAGCACCGCGCCGACTGCGTAGAGGGTTTTAAAACTGAGACTGCCCCGGGGCGCATCTCCCCCGGAAATCTCGGCCATAAAAGCGGTCATCGTGGCGATCGACTCGAAGGGATTGAGGGTAAGCCGGGGTTGCGAGCCGGCGGCGATCAACACCGTCATCGTTTCCCCCACCGCCCGGGACATTCCCAGAATAATCGAGGCCATGATCCCGGAGAGGGAGGCGGGGAGAACCACTTTAAAAATCGTTTCCAGCTTGGTAATTCCTAGGGCGTAGGAACCCTCGCGCAGGGAACGGGGAACCGCTCGGATCGCGTCTAAACTAATCGATCCCACCGTGGGAGTGATCATGATTCCCATCATTAACCCGGCGCTGAGGGCGTTAAAAATCTCGACGGGGAAAAGATTCCGCAAAGTGGGCGTGACAACGAGTAGGGCGAAGTACCCGTACACCACCGTGGGAATCCCGGCAAGAAGTTCCACCGCGGGGCGTAAAATCGCCGCTAGGTTCGGTTTTGCGTATTCGGCGAGGTAGATCGCGGAAGATAGGCCTAAAGGAACCGCGACGGACATAGCGATGGCTGTGGTTAAAAATGTCCCGTTAATTAGCGGCCAGATACCGAAATGAGGGGTGGCGAACAGTGGAGTCCAACGGGTATCGAGAAAGAATTGGGCGAAAGATACCTCTTGAAAAAATCCCCACGTTTCGCTAAAAATAATCGCCACGATGCCGATTGTCGTCGCCACGGAAACGAAGGCGCAAGAGAAGAGAATCAGCGCGATTATCTTCTCTTGAATATCGTCGCCGGGGTGCTTGAGGAGTGAATTATCTGCCGCGAAAAAAGAATTATCGAAAGAACTCGGGGTTAAGGTCATGGTTTAACAAAATTCCTTTTTTAGATAAAGTTCGTGATCGGTTCTCCCGGTTTAGCTTTGCCGAATTTCGATCCCGTTTCCCCGCGCTCGAATTTCCGCAGGGTTTTGACGTAGGCCTCATCAGGTAAAGCGACGTAACCCACGCCATCGACCCATTTCCAGGAATTTTCTAAATAGAAGCGCACGAATTTTTCCAGGGATGGATTCGTTTTTAAATTATTCTTGTTGACGTAGATAAACAGGGGACGGGAAAGGGGATTATAGACATTGCGGAGAACGTTATCGATGGGGACCGGTTTGACGCATTTTCCTTCATTATTTTCGATCGCCACCAAGTTCAATCGATCTTGGTTCTGCATATAGAAAGAGATGCCTAAATACGCAAGCGCGGATGGATTGCCGATCACCCCCTGCACGAGCGCGTTTTGATTGCGGTTCGGGGTAAAATCGGTGCGGCTATTTCTCCGTTTTCCCGTGATCGCTTGGGTGAAATAATCGAAGGTTCCCGTATCGGAAGGCGGGGCGAAAAGTAATAATCTTTCGTCGGGAAATTTGGGATTAATCTGTTTCCAACTGGTAATCCTACCCTCCGCTTTCGTGTTCCACATTCGATCGAGTTCTTTAATCGTTAAACACTTGGCGAATTGATTTTTTTTATTGACAATCACCGCCAATCCGTCGATCGCCATCGGTAATTCCAGAAATTCCACGCCGTTTTCCCGACATTTCTCGATCTCTTCTTTCCGGATCACCCGCGATGCCCCGGCAATGTCGAGATTTCCGGCGCAGAACTTACTAAAACCGCCCCCGGTTCCACTGGTGGCGACGCTTACCCGCGCTTCGGGATGGATTCTCTGATATTCTTCGGCAACGGCGAGGGAGAGGGCGAAACCCACCGCACCACCGTCGATCGAGACTGGTGCTTCTTTCTCGGCCGAGTCGGCCGGGCGACCGCAACCGGCGATCAAATTACTGGCCATCAGAAGGGAGATTAGGAAAAAATAATGAGAGAATTTCATAGATTAAAGCGGGAAAAATGTTAAGAAGCGGACTGGTTCTTAATTTGCTCGAAGATGCCTTTATCGGCGAGAAATTCTGTTTGGATCAACGTCCAGCCGCCGAGATCTTGGGCGTTGAAAAGAGTTTCGATCGGCGGGAATTGTAATCCTTCATCCTTGGCCACGAAGGGATTGACCGAGCGATAGCCTAATTTGGCCAATTCCTGTTGTGCCGGCTCGGAATAGAGGAAATTCACAAAGGCCTCGGCCACCTCTCGCGTGCCGTGTTTATCGACATTTCTATCCACCACCGCCACGGGATTATCGATCGAGATATTGACCGGGGGGACTAAGTAATTGGTATCTGGTTGATTTCTTGCCGCTAGAATTACCTCGTTTTCGTAGGTGACTAAAACATCCCCCTTTCCCTCTTGGAAAAAGGCATTGCTGGCTTCCCGCGCGTCCCTGGCTAGGGTGGGAATCTTTTGATAGATCCGGCGGACAAAATCCCATGCCTGTTCTGGTTCGCCCCCCGTTTGCGTCACCGAACCCCAGAGGGCTAATAACTGCCAAATAGCGATCCCGGAAGTTTTCGGATCGGCGGATAGAACCGTAACGTCCTCTCTAGCCAGATCCGCCCAAGATTGAATCTTTTTCGGATTTCCCGCCCGCGTGACGATCGCCGCCACCGATCGACTCACCACTCCCCGCCGCGGCACCCGATCTTCCCAACTGCGATTAATCAGGCCGGCTTGAGATATCCGCATCACGTCGAGGGGAAGGGCGAGATGTACCACGTCCGCCTCTTGTTTCCCTGCGATCACGTCATCGGCCTGGGCTAGGGAACCGCCGTAACTCCGCTGGAAAATGACTTTTTGGTTATGCTCTTTCCGCCATTTCTCGACGAATTTCGGGATAATCTGGTCGTGGGCGGCTTTCGTGACCGAGAAGGAAACGAGATTCAGTTTCACCTCCGGTTTTGAGCCGATTCCCCCGCAGGAGGCGAGGGCAATACTTGCCAACAGTCCCACTAACAGGAAAGAAAGGAAGCTCCTCCCCGATAAGGAACGAAAGGGACGAAACAGCGATCGAATTGACAACAGTGATACATTCATCGGGATTTTCTCGATAAGGTTGATCTAAACCAACTAATTTTTTATTCTCTCTTCCTGAATTTTGACTCCCGTGGGATCTGGAGATTGGCGATTTTTACGGGGGCCTAATTTACCCGGTGGGAATCAACAGGCGATAGGAGCCGTTATCGAGAATAATCCGTAGCCCCAACCACATCAGCACAAAGGGGAAAAGCTTACTCGCATAACGGCTGAGGACAACCGCGATCCCCGGTTGGCGGGTTAGATTATAGGAGAGAAATAACCAAGTACAAACGATTAGATAGCAGATCGGGATGATTACGGCTAACTGCGCCACGGTACTATTGGCGAATAGGGGAATGTAGATACCGAGATTATTGCCGCCATTGGATATCGTGACCGCGGAAACTTTATAGGTTTGGCGATCGCTGAAGACTTGACCGAGGGATAGTCTGCGGGAGGCGAATCCGTGAAATCGGGCGTTTCTTCGCAAATTCACCTTGCGATCTGCGGTTTCCCTCTCGTTATCGCGATTTAACGTCAGTAAATTTCTCACACCGATGAGGATCGGCAAGATTCCGAGAAGACCGATATAAATCGGCGGGATGATTAAGCCGAGTAGAAAACCCAGCAAGCTCACCGATACTAAGGCCGTAAACCCGACTAGCTCGCCGACGACAACGTGAACCGGGCGAAAGGTACGATTTACCTCGCTAAAGAAGCCGGTTAGATAAATATTGTCGTCGAAGGTGGTGGCTATGCCGGTGGCCACCGCGATTTTGACGATTTCGATCAACCAATCCATCCATACCACCTCGATCTCTCAAATGCGGGCGCAATTTCACTTTAAAACTATATCATTTTCAATACATTTATAAATGTACTTTGTTACACAATCGAGGAGTCGTGGATTTTTATAGTATGTAGATAAAACTAATGGAACCTCTCCCGATCAAGTTGGGAAACCCTTCCCTCTTGTCTCCTTTCCCGATCATAAATCTTGTTTTCTGCGAGAAATCCCATGCTCCACCGTTCGATCAAGTGTCTCTGGAAACCGTGGCGAAATTGGCGGGCAGTTCTTCCCGCAGTCCTTTTTGTGACCAGCCTCGTCGGGAGCTTTCTCCTGGCTGGATTTTCCGACACGATCGCCGTCGGTCAAAATTCTCGATCCGATAACCCGATTCTGAACCTCGTCGATAGCTTTAAATTCCCCCGAAATACCACTCCCCGGCTATTGGAAACCGTGGGATTATTTATCGCTGGAATTCTCTTCTGTATCGCGATCGATCGCTGGTTCAAGCGCTCGACCCCCTCCGATATCACTCCCCTCGCCAAACAAGCGCGGCGGTTAGGAACCCTCAAGATCGGCTATCCCGAGGGTATGACCAATCTGGAAGTTCTCCGCGCCCAGGCCTTTCTGGAAAGACGCTTAAAACCCTTTGGGGTGACGGTAACGTGGACGAGTTTTCTGGCCGCTTCCTCTCTGATCGAGGCCTTGAGCAACGGAACGATCGACTTCTGCGGTGGTGGCGGTACGGCGAGTATTTTCTCGCAAGCGGCGGAACACGTCTTCGTCCGGGTAGCCAAGGAAAAATATACCGCCCCGAAAGGTCAGGCGATTCTCGTGCCTGAGGATTCGCCAATAGAGACGTTGGCGGATTTAAAAGGAAAAAGAATCGCCTTCGATCGGGGTTCGAGCGCCCATTATGTCCTCATCCGCGCACTGATGAGAGTGAATCTAGAATTAAGCGATATCGAACCGGTGTATGCGACTCAACCGGAAGCACTGGTGCTTTTTCGTCGCGGTGAGATCGACGCTTGGGTGGTGTGGGTTCCCTATTCCCCCACGGAGACGCGCACCTATCCGGGAAGATCGGTGGCGGATCTAGAGAGTATATTCGGGGAAAACGCCTCTCTAGAAGTGCCGACCTATTATTATGCGGTTCCCGAATTGGTGCGGGATTATCCCGATGTACTGAAGGTGATTTTAGAAGAGGTGAACGAGGCGGGGGCCTGGGCGAAACAACAGGAGTTAGAGGCGACGAGACGCTTGGCAGCCCACCACGAGATCGATCCGGCGATCGTGACTAATCTCGAACAACGGGCCTCTGAACGTGCCATTATCCCAATCGACGATCGCTCTCTGACGGCCCTACAACACCAAGCTCATATCTTCCGAGACCTGAAGCTGATCCCCCATCGGGTCAATGTGCGCGACGGAACCTACACCCTACAGACGAAACAAAATTGGACATATTAATAGTTAGTAAAAGTATAGTCAAATATAGACAGACTGAATTCCATTTCAGAAATTCCTTTCACTTTTACTTCGAGAGATTGATTCTCCTTGGGTGAACTACGCACCTCTCTATCCCA
>NZ_SFBZ01000222.1:0-3636 GCF_007095495.1 Microcystis sp. M_QC_C_20170808_M9Col
AGACCAGAACAGAGTAAATCTGTTAAGGCAGGTGCGGAACCCCGCAAGGGAAAGAAGCAGAAACCTAAATCGTGAGGTTTGGGAATCACCGTCCGTTTACGGCGGTGAGGATGTCAAAAATTATCGTGCTTGTCATCAGGCCACGGACTCATATTGTAGAAGAGTGCTAATCTAACTATTAGCCCATCAGCACAAGTAGAGAAACCTCTGATATGCCCGACAACCTTTTCCAAATCAAATTTTGGGGAGTACGGGGAAGTATCCCCTGTCCTGGTTCGGAAACCGTTCGTTATGGTGGTAATACTTCCTGTGTGGAGATGCAAGTCGGTAGAGAAAGATTAATTTTTGACGGTGGTACGGGGTTACGCACCCTAGGACAGTCTTTGATGGCAGAAAGTCCAGCGAAAGCCCATTTATTTTTCACCCACTCCCATTGGGATCATATTCAAGGTTTTCCTTTTTTTACCCCTGCTTTTATCAGGGGCAATACTTTTAAAATCTACGCAGTTCCCTCCCCCAATGGGGCAACCATCAAGCAAACATTACACGATCAGATGTTACATCCTAATTTTCCCGTGCCTTTGCAGATTATGCGGGCCGATTTAGAATTTTATAATCTAGAAATGGGCGAAACCCTCCACTGTGGGGATGTCAGCGTCGAAACCCGTCCTTTAAATCATCCAGGAGAAGCGGTGGGTTATCGGGTAAATTGGCGGGGTTTATCGGCAGCTTATATTACCGATACGGAACATTTTCCTGATCGCCTTGATGATAACGTTTTGGCTTTAGTCCGGCAAGCGGATGTGATGATTATTGATGCTACCTACACCGATGAGGAATACAACGATCCTCAGTATTCTAAGGTGGGTTGGGGCCATTCCACTTGGCAGCAGGCAGTCAAAATCGCTCAAGCAGCCCAAGTTAAGCAGTTAGTTTTATTTCATCACGATCCTGCCCATAATGACGATTTTCTCGATCGCATTGGGGAACAGGTAAGAAAGATTTTCCCTGAAACTATTCTCGCCCGGGAAGGCCTCTCGATCGAATTGCGGCCGGGAGATGATCAGATAGATGAAGTGTAATCTAAGTCACTGTTCCCCACCATGAAGATAACTGCTGTAGATGCTCAACAGCTTATCTCCGTGAGCGCAGATAGGATAGAATGGTATAACTTCATCTGGGATTTTCTCTGATGCCATATTATAAAAATGTCCAATCAATCCTCACCTAACTCCACAGAAATACAAGCAATTTTTGATCAGATCGCTCCCGAATATGACCGCCTCAATCAAGAATTAAGTTTAGGATTACACCGCGTCTGGAAATTAATGACAGTCAAGTGGTGTCAACCCGAAAAAGGGGATTTTGCCCTCGATATCTGTTGTGGTAGCGGCGACCTGACTAACCTATTATCAAAACAAGTGGGTAAAACTGGCAAAGTGATCGGACTAGATTTTTCCCCACAACAATTAAAAATCGCCCGTCAACGTTTTAGCGCCACTAATATTAACTGGATGGAAGGGGATGCCCTCAATTTACCCTTTGCCGATTCTAGCTTTGATTGTGCCACTATCGGCTATGGATTACGCAATGTGGTCGATATTACCCAATGTCTGGGGGAATTATACCGAGTCCTGAAACCGGGTGCTAAAGCGGCGATTCTGGACTTCCATCAACCTACCCAAACCATCGCCAAATTATTCCAAAACTGGTATCTCGATCATATCGTCGTTCCCGCCGCCGAGCGCTACGGTTTAACTGACCAGTACGCTTATATTAGTCCGAGTATCGATCGCTTTCCCCAGGGCCCAGAACAGGTAAAATTAGGCTATCGGTCGGGATTTTCCAGTGCCGTTCACTATCCACTCCTAGCAGGACTGATGGGAGTGTTAGTCTTAAAGAAATAACTCACTCACATTTCCGTTTATTTTTTGCTGCTAAATTGAATCTCCCTACTCTTTGGACATGGATATTACCGCCGATCGCGGGGGCAATTATTGGCTATTTTACGAACGATGTAGCCATAAAAATGCTATTTCGTCCCTACAAAGCGATTTATATCGGTAAGCGTCCTCTTCCCTTCACTCCGGGGTTAATTCCTCGCAATCAAGATCGATTAGCTGTCCGGGTATCGGATACGATCATGGGTTCCCTGTTAACTCCCGAGGAATTACAAAAACTGGCTAAACGACTCCTCGACACCGAAAGGGTACAGGGGGCGATCCTCTGGCTGTTACAATTAGCTTTAAAACAAATAAAAGGCGATCGGCAAGCAAAAACAGCCGAGATTTTGGCGGCGATTCTTCACGATTTATTCGGGGAATCTTTAGCGAGATTACTAAAAGTTTTAGCCCGACGGCAGGACTTTTTAGAAAAACAGATCAATCAAATTTTTGATCGCCTAGTCTTAGAATTTTCTCTCAGTGAACAACAGGCGCGACAATTCTCCGATTGGCTATTAGAAACCGTCCTACCTGCTGATGTTATCCGTCTAGCTTTAATCGATTTTTTAACCGATCGCAATATTCAAGTTATCGATGAAGGATTTCGGGAAAAAACCAGTGGAACCTATTGGGTAGTAGCCAATTTATTCGGTTTACGCAATGCCCTGGCCCGCTTACGCACTTTTTGCCTTGATGAAAAGGATTTAGCTAATACCAGAATCAAAGAATTATTACTATCTTTAGAGATGCGTAATCGTCTGAAAAACTGGTTACAAAGTATCTCTTTACAAAATTTACCTATCTCCACCGTCAGACAATTGCGTAAAACCACCAGGGATACGGTGCGAATTTATATTCAAGAAAGTGGCGAACAATTTCTGCAAGATTTTGGACAAACGATCGACTGGGATCAAATCGCGAATTTAATTATTAATCGTCTGCAATCCTCGGTGTCAATGACTACATCATTAGGGGTAATTAGTCAAGAGTTAGCGTTAATTTTAGAGCGTTATTTAGAGGAAGATTTAGAAAAATTAGTCGCCCAAATTATCCCGATTCTCAACATCGATCAGGTGATCCGCGATCGGGTGAATGCCACTTCCCCAGCCGATCTGGAAAATGCTATTCAAGGAATTGTTAAACAGGAATTACAGGGAATTGTTAATCTTGGTGGTATTCTCGGTCTTCTAGTTGGACTAATACAAACAATTATTTTAATCGCACAGAATCCGGGGTAATAATTAGGGTCTGCTGAAAAAGTTTGTTGGTGGGGGCAGGGTGTGGGGTGTGGGGTGTGAATTTTCCCCCTGAAAAAGCCTTAATCTAACAAGGTTTTTAGATTTATTCAGCAAGCCCTAATTAGGGTTTGCTGAAAAAGTACGGGCGAAGCATTCGGGCAATAACCTATCGGTGAAACCGTAGATTTTTTATCCGAATGCTTCGCCCCTACAGGACGCGGGCCGATGAAGACGCAAGGTTTTGAAGCACGATTCTCTCAAAATCTTGCACCTGTTTCGCGAGAAAAGCCACAAAACCCTTACCTTGCCTACATTTCACCTTTATTCAGCAAGCCCTAATTAGGGTTTGCTGAAAAAGTCATTGAAAAGTACAGGTCTCTTAATCAATGATTTCACTTAGCTACAAGCATAAGCTTTAGTTGTTGATTAATTTTTAAGTCATAACTTATCCTAAT
>NZ_SFBZ01000223.1:0-5480 GCF_007095495.1 Microcystis sp. M_QC_C_20170808_M9Col
GACCAGAACAGAGTAAATCTGTTAAGGCAGGTGCGGAACCCCGCAAGGGAAAGAAGCAGAAACCTAAATCGTGAGGTTTGGGAATCGCCGTCCGTTTTACGGCGGCGAGGATGTCAAGGGTAATTTTAAGTAATCAAAAAGGAGATGGGTGTGATTAGAATCACCCAAACCGCCGCTTCAGCCGTTTTCTGGTTAGCAACTTTTTGTCCCCTAACTCCCCGCAGGACAGGAATCGGCGAAAATTACGCAGGGAATCCCCACATGACTAACGGGAACAATATAGGTTTCTGTGGGGGGAAATAAAGCGACAACGTGGGGAACGGGACGGGGAGTATAATGCACTTGCGATTGGCCCTGATAAGCGAGGGAGGTACTTGCTCCTGAATCTAACATCACCGCTTCCCGAAAACCTGCCTGTACTAATAATTCTCCCAAAGCCATGGAATCGATCGGCTCTCTGGAAACCCCGATTACTGGCTGTCCTGCCTGATTAATCCCCCAAAAAGCCCGGTGACGCAGGGCATCAAAACCGTAAAGTGTACCAAAGGATTCTCGCGATTGTGGTTGTCCATCTTTGACTAACCAAGCGGCCGCGACAAAAGCATCCGTCACCTTGAGATCATCTCCGGCCTCGGCTGCGATTCCTTCTAGGGTATTATGACGGGCAGGATCAAAAGGAAGATAACGCACCCATCGATCGGTAATGATTACTAAAGGACGACCCTCTAACTTGTCGATTTCTCCCTCATATCCCGGGATAAAGCCGCCATTTTCGCTTAAAACCGGCCCGATCATCTGATTTGAGTCCAATTCCTTGAGAGAGAAAAAACCGCCATCTACAGCCGCGATCGCTTCTGTGCCGGCGATAATTTCCTCCACTTGATAGCGACTATCAGCGTGGATAGTTTTGGGAATACCGCCACTAATTAGAACAAGTGTATTGCTTGGGAATTCCACTTCCCGTTTTTGGATGGTGGTGGCAAAGTTAAAACCGCCATCCCTACGGGGTAAGGGATCACCCCCCCAAGCTTGCGGTACAATTTCCCTAGTGCGCGATTGCCCAAAGCGTCCAATAGTGAGTAAATCGGGGGATTGTCCAGCAAAATGTTCATCGAGGTCATTCATCGATAAAGCCGCCCGATAACCCGCTTTTTTGACGAATTCCTTCACTCGATCGTCCGCCTTCCCTTCTGGATAGGTGAAATAATTAATCGGAATACCCAATTCTTTTTCTAAGATTTGTTTCGATTGCTTGACTTCTTGCTCCAAATCTGCATCGGATAATAACCTTAAATCCCGGGGATGACTAACACTATGGGAGACAATTTGTACTAGAGGATCGGCGGCCATTTCCTGGAGTTGTTGCCAAGTGACACTGGTTCTACCAGTTTTTTGAGCCATTTTATTGATATAAATCGAGAAAACGGCAGGATAGTTATATTTTCTCAATAAAGGATAGACATACTGGTAATGTCCCCCATAACCATCATCAAAAGTTAATAAAACCGGTTTAGCGGGAAGGGGGATCCCTGTCCGCAGATGGGAAATTAACCAATCGATACTGATAGGAGTTGCCCCGATTTCCTGCAAAAACTGAAAATGTGCCTCTAATTCGGCGGGAGTAACGTCAAAAAATACCTCTTTTTTTGGTAAAATGTCGTGATACATTAAAATCGGTACTTTTGTCTCTTGAGCGCGGGGATGAATTTCCGGCCAGGGTGCTAATTCGATCGCTGTTGCCGAGTTATTTTGCCAATTATCGAGACTAATATCGTTTTTTTGGAGAGATAGGGGAACAATCACTCGATCAGAGATGTTTTTATAGGTTTTACAGTCAAAATTTCTCGATATATCCTTAAAGGAACTATCTTCTAGGACATAATCCGCGCATTCCGGTTGAAACTCCCTAAAAGGTGCGGGAAGATAATCACCCCCCACCAGAGCATTAGAACGAGGATAGAGAGAAATTGCCCAAATAATCAGACAAACGACGATAAATGCCAAAAATCCGTATAGGGGAAGGAAGGGAAACGAAGATTTTTGCCGAGCTTGCCAACGCATAAGATCAAGTAATAAAGTGAAAAGTAAAAAGTAAAAAGTAAAAAGTAAAAAGCAGATAGGCCCTGAGTTACCGAAAAAACTGCCTTTTATCTAGATTTTTGGCTTTTGTTTTCTCGTCAGCAAAGCCCACTGATTACAAGCTGAGTTTCCCTGTAATCCGTTCCCTTGTCAAGTTTTCTAGAACACCCTCATCAGTTATCAGTTATCAGTTATCAGTTATCAGTTATCAGTGATCAGATTTGAGTTTTCAGTGGACAGTGGTAATCAGTGAGCAGTTGTCAATAGACTACCTTTATTGATTCTCCCTATTTCCCCATTTCCCCATTTCCCCATCACCCCACACCCTACACCCCACACCCTACACCCCACACCCCACACCCCACACCCCATTTCCCCATCACCCTACACCCCACACCCCACACCCCGCTATGTTCACGGGGATTAAGCTGGTAAAGCGTGACACAAAACTGCTAGAGTTACCAAAGACGAGTATATAAACTTTACAGATATTGTATGAGAGTTTTGGTTATTGGCGGAGACGGCTATTGTGGTTGGGCAACGGCACTCCATCTATCAAATAGAGGTTACGAAGTAGGCATACTTGATAGTTTAGTTCGTCGCTATTGGGACTTACAATTAGGCTGCGATACCTTAACACCGATCGCACCCATATCTCATCGGATTCAACGCTGGCAAGATCTGACAGGAAAATCCCTCGATCTTTTTGTCGGGGATATCAATAACTACGACTTTTTGATTCAATCCCTGCGACAGTTTCAACCGGATGCGATTGTTCACTTCGGAGAACAGAGATCTGCACCCTTCTCCATGATCGATCGCGAACACGCGGTTTTAACCCAAGTTAACAACGTTGTTGGCAATTTAAACATCCTCTACGCGATGAAAGAGGAATTTCCCGAAGCGCACCTGGTGAAACTGGGAACCATGGGTGAGTATGGCACACCTAATATAGATATTGAAGAAGGCTACATCACGATCGAACATAACGGTCGTAAGGATACTTTACCCTATCCCAAACAGCCCGGTAGTATGTACCATCTCAGCAAAGTCCACGATAGCCATAATATCCATTTTGCCTGTCGGATGTGGGGTTTAAAAGCCACAGATCTCAATCAAGGGGTGGTTTATGGAGTCCTCACCGAAGAAACGGGAATGGATGAGATGTTAATTAACCGTCTCGATTACGATGGGGTTTTTGGTACTGCTTTAAACCGTTTTTGTATTCAAGCGGCGATCGGTCATCCCCTGACAGTATACGGTAAAGGTGGCCAAACGCGAGGATTTTTAGATATCCGCGATACCGTGCGTTGTTTGGAATTAGCGATCGCAAATCCCGCTCAATCGGGGGAATTCCGCGTCTTTAACCAATTTACCGAACTGTTCAGTGTCGGTGACTTGGCACTGATGGTTAAAAAAGCTGGTTCTGCCTTAGGGTTAAATGTGGAGATTAACAATCTTGACAACCCGCGCATCGAGTTAGAGGAACATTATTTCAAGGCTAAAAACACGAAATTACTCGATCTAGGCCTACAACCTCACTATCTCTCCGATTCTCTCCTCGATTCCCTCTTGAACTTCGCCACCAAGTACAGAGACCGGGTAGATATGAATCATATCCTACCAAAAGTCACTTGGAAACGATAATTGATCAGTAAATGATAAGTTGAGGATGGGGTAGTAACCCATCCTTGGCGTTTTTCTAATGTATCGGAATCAAACTCGATCTTAATCGGCACTGATAGGAATTATTGTCGTCCGCAATTGCGGGAATTAGGGCAACGTTCCTGCATTAATTGGGAAAATTCCGTTCTTTGAGCGGGAGTCAACACTTGACGAATTTCCAAAAAACTCTCAAATTGCAGGTTACTCATTTCTTGGCGATTCCGAGAGATTTGCTGATGTTTAAAACGGATATCTCGATCGGAGGCATTATTGGATAATAAACTATTTAGTTCTTGTTCGTTGCTTCTCAGGGTGTCTCGCAACTTTTGGGTTTTTTCCTGATATTTCTGACGAATAGCGGCAATTTTCGACTTTTGGTCATCGGTAAGGTTTAATTGTTCGATTAGTCTTTCTCGAGAATTATTCACTCGACGACTCTCAGGACGCTGGGGAGAGCTAGTTTGAGCGATAAATAGACGATCTTGGGGATAGGATAGCACAGTGGCAGTTGGGACTAGGTTAGCCGCCAGAGTTACAGCCATGGTTGTGCCGAGAATCGAGAGAGTAGAAAGGGACATAATTGACCTCGACAAAGAAATTAAGGATTATAGGTAGAATAGGTGAGTTGAGGCTCGTTTAAGCTCATCCAAGGCGAACTATAAACGCTAGGAGCAGCAATCGGTGGAGCGATGCTATGGTTCCAACTCTCCACTAAAAAAGCTTCTAACTGCTCCTCGGAAATTTGGCCCAGTTGTGGATAAGGATGAAACCAACGATAGGAACCAACAATCAGCACCGATAAGGCAGTAATACCAGTTATCCACCCCAATAAAGGCAGGGATTTTGGGCAAGTTACTGGCCTTTCTTCCCTAATCATTTGCATTAACTGTTCTTCTTCATCTATCGGTCGAGGTGGCAGCGATGGACGATAGCGACGCAGAAAATTAACCACTTTGTCATCTTCTGGGGACATTAGAGAACTCCTTGTTTTTGCAAAAATTGACCCATGGTTTTACGCGCATAATGAAGACGTGATTTCACCGTACCGAGGGGAATTTCTAAGATTTGAGCGATTTCCTTTTGGGGTAAGTCCTCTAGATCGTGAAGGACGAGGACAGCGCGATGTTCTAAACTGAGAATTTCTAACCCTTGCCGGACCACCTCCTCATAATGCAATTGCATCAAATCGGGACTATCTTGGGGACGGGATTCGCTATCAAGGGAGTTTTCCTCATCAGTGCTTTTGGCCATCCTCGTTTGTCTTTTGGCTAATTGTCGCCGACCATCGATCGCCACATTCCAGGTGATCCGATAAACCCAAGTGGAAAAGTATTCAGGTGAACGCAATTTCGGCAACCCGCGCCACAGTCTTAAAAATACCTCTTGGACAAAATCCTCTAGGAATTCCTGTCCACAGAGTTGATAGAGAGTAGAGCGGATTTTTGGTTGATAAAGACGGTAAAGGTGACGAAAAGCACCCCGATCACCCCTTTGACATTTTAAAATTAACTCTCGATCGCTCACACTTGTTTGCTTATCGGTTATCACCTCGATCATTCCCCTCACCCCTAGCTACTTGTCCCTTTAGACTAGGGGGTGTCAAGAGTGGTTCATAAGTAGGGTTGGCTGAATAAATCTAAAAACCTTGTTGGATAAGGCTTTTAGACTTTTTTTCCCTGAAAAAGTGCCTACCATTGGAGTGATTGGGGGGAAAATTTAGGGATTTTTTCCCTGAA
>NZ_SFBZ01000224.1:0-3445 GCF_007095495.1 Microcystis sp. M_QC_C_20170808_M9Col
AACCTGTTTGTGCCTTAAGTCCTTCCCTGTATGGATTTCAGCTACTTTTGAGCGTAGGCGCTCTCATCGAATTTTATTTTAAGTTAATTATTTGCATAACAATTCCCGAAGAGCCGAATGAATAATAATTAGTTAAATAGTCTATTTACAGACTTTATGCCATTTAGTCCTTATTTTTGCCGTTTTTGAACCCTGAAAAATTAATTATGCAAGAGATTTAAAGTAAATTCTCGGAAAAATCCTGCGGTTTATCTTCCACTTTAATCGGGAAATTGGCAATTCTAGGATATTTGTCTCTTGTCTTTTTTCTCCCCCCGTCTCGGAGTCTTCTGTCTGGGGGTCTCCTCACCTAAGGTCAGATTTTTGATTTTTGCAGGAGATATAATTATTAATCGACTCGGAGATCTAAGCTACCATTGAGCAAAGGTAGCCCAGAATACAGGGATAATCATGGAGCAAGATTCATTAACAACGGAGGTTATTCTGACCCATCCGCGGCAAAGTTTGGGAGAGATACAGTTGGATTGGATGCCACAACCGGGTAATTATTTGGCCTTAAAAGGACAAACCTATGCGGTTTTGGAACGTCACCACCAGTATCAATACAAGATTGGTGGCTATTGTTTACGCAAAATATCCCTTTATGTACAAACTGCTCCCACTCCTAACGAAAAAAGTTTGATTGAAGGACGTTGGGTGATGGGGGATGCTAGTTGTCGTTTTAACGCCAGATCTGAACTGTTGCGCTGTGCGATTAACCCCCCAGGTCCCTGTCAAGATTGTCGTTTTTACGAAGCTATTAACCCTTAAAAGAGCCTTTTTCGGCAATAATCTGGCTATTTTCCCCAGCTAAGCTAAGACGCATTTAAACCGCTTACTCTTAGATTAGCCGAACCGCCCCCAATCCCTTTACTGTTGCCTTTTGCCTCTTGCCTCTTGCCTCGTCTCAACAAGCAATTTAAATTAAGACAATCGCCCATGAATCATCCTTATTCTTGGATCGAGGACAGCTTAAAAACCCTCCATCGGGCCAATTGGTATCGAAGGGTTAAAACCATTCAAGGCCGGGGCGGAGCCGTTATAGAATTAGAGGGTCGATCGCTGCTCAATTTTGCCAGTAATGATTATCTGGGATTAGCAGCCGATGAAAGAATGATCGCGGCAGCCATAGCAGCGACACAACGCTATGGAACCGGAAGCACCGGCTCGCGTCTATTAAGTGGACACCGAGATCTTCATCGAGACTTAGAATTAGCGATCGCATCTTTTAAAAATAGCGAAGACGCGATCGTTTTTAGTTCGGGATATTTAGCCAATTTGGGGACAATTACCTGTTTAGTGGGGCAGAAAGACCTGATTTTAGGCGATCAATACAATCACTCTAGCCTCAAAAATGGAGCCAAGTTAAGCGGTGCCACGGTGAAAGAATACCGGCACAATAGTCTCGAAGATTTAGAAAATCAGCTATTAGCCCACCGTCATCACTATCGTCATTGTTTACTGCTCACTGATACAGTGTTTAGTATGGATGGGGATATCTGTCCCCTAGCGGCAATTCTCGCTCTAGCCGAGATTTATAATTGTATGGTTTTGGTGGATGAGGCCCACGCTACCGGGGTTATGGGGGAAAATGGCACAGGTTGCGTGGAATATTGTGGTTGTCAGGGACGGGAATTAATTCAGATGGGAACCCTGAGTAAAGCTTTGGGCAGTTTAGGGGGATATGTGACAGGAAGTGCCAAAATTATCGATTTTATCCGCAATCGCGCCGCTACTTGGATTTATACTACCGGTTTATCCCCCGCCGACACCGCCGCCGCTAGAATGGCTCTAGAGATTATTCGTCTGGAACCGGAACGTCGCCAACGCCTACACCAAAATATTAATTTTGTCAAGAGTAAATTAAATAATCTTAATATATTGCCTTCAGAAGCGGCGATTTTATGTTTACCGGTAGCCAATCCGGGTCAAGCCCTAGAATTATCGCAAAAACTGCTAGAAAAAGGGATTTTTGCCCCCGCAATTCGTCCTCCTACCGTTCCCACCAGTCGTCTGCGGTTGACTGCCATGGCCACCCATAGCCTCGCCCATCTAGAGGTTCTTGTCCAGTCTATTGGCGAGTCTTTCCCCACATAGGGAAAAAGTTTTTTCTGGGAGCAGGGAGCAGGGTGTGGGGAAGTGGGGTTTGGGGAAGTGGGGAACGGTAAAGTGCAGCGGCGGCAGACAACCTTAGCATCACCACTGGGAGCTCCCGACCGTCCGCTCCAGCGCCTTGTTATGCTGCGGCGGGTTTAGGGACTCTTGAAAGGATTGACAATTTTCAGCCCATCAATGTCTGAATACCCAAAGTCTTCTGTATAGAGAGTTTCGACGTTTGCTTCCAAACAAGCAGCAACCACCATCGAATCCCAATGAGACAAACTAAAACGCCTGATCAAGTCCTCAGCACGATTAATCACAGCCCAAGTTGGCAAAGCTGTGTACCAAACCTGTTGCAAATCTCGAATGTACTGATAGGCTTGCGCTCTGTCATACCCAAATGGCTCAAGTTTGCGGCTTGCCGCTAAATATTCGCAGGCAACCTGCCAAATTAAAACCCCCTCTGTCAGATTAGCTACTAGAGAAGCTGCGATTGCCTGCTTACCGGGATCACGCGAATCATTGACGTAAATTAAAACATTTGTGTCAACGGCGTTCATGCAACATATCTCTCGTAAACTGGGGAGCATTAGAGGGAATGGGGTTTTGTTGCATTCGCTCAACAAGCAGCCTTAAAAAATTCTGCCTAGCCGCAATATCGGTAATCTTTGGGGGAATAATTTGAGGTGATTTTACAAAAAGCTCCACCTCAGTGCCTTCAGGTAAATCGTAAGCTGTTTGAAGGATGAACGTACCACTATGATAAATCGCTTTCAAGGCTTGGGGCATGGGGAAATCTCTATCACAAGAATTAGGGGTGATTTAGTTAGCTGCTTACAGTCTAGCCTACAGGATTGCCCCTCTATTTTAACCAAAGCTAACATTCCTCAACTTGGCCCACCAGAGCGGCATCGCACTTTAACCCACAACTTCAATCAATGTGCATGGTGCGTTCCCCAAAAATCGATCAGTGGAGCAGTGGGAGCCACATTAGGGAACGCACCCTACAGCGATTGCGTACTGCTACGCAGTGCCTTCGGCATCGCACTACCTCCGCCAAAAGATGAAGCGGCATAACGGTAAAGTGCAGCGGCGGCAGATACCCTCGAACTCAACACAAGCGGCTTTCGCCCGTCCGCTGCCACGCAGTGTTAGCTGGCTGGCAAGAGCAACCAACCTAGTGGGATTTAAACGCTAAATAAAGATAAAATCGAGTATAATCGTTATAGAATAAGCACTTTACGTTGAAAGATCAGCGATGAAAGAGACAACCCCAGCCGCGATGCCCCCATGCTTTGACCGATGG